>NZ_JBANAZ010000076.1:0-41345 GCF_059803455.1 Bradyrhizobium sp. UFLA05-108
ACTTGGCATGGCGCCTCCGGACTCTGGCCAGATTAGGGTGCTCGGCAAGCAGGTGCCGACACACGCGCGTTTGGCACGCGCGGGCGTAGGCGTGGTCCCGCAGTTCGACAACCTTGAGAACGAGTTCACGGTACGCGAGAACTTGCTGGTTTTCGGGCGCTATTTCGGCATGAGCGCACGTGAAATAGAGGCGGTCATCCCGTCACTGCTCGAATTTGCGCGCCTCGAAAGCAAGGCGGATGCGCGGGTTGCTGAGCTATCCGGCGGCATGAAGCGCCGGCTGGTTCTGGCACGAGCTCTGATCAACGACCCGCATCTGCTTATTATGGACGAACCAACGACCGGTCTTGATCCACACGCGCGCCATCTGATCTGGGAACGGCTGCGTGCGCTACTTTCGCGCGGCAAGACGATCCTGCTGACGACCCATTTTATGGAAGAGGCCGAGCGGCTGTGCGACAGGCTCTGCGTGCTTGAGGAAGGACGCAAGATCGCCGAAGGCGAGCCGCAGGCGCTGATCATCGACCAGATTGGCTGCAATGTCATGGAGATCTATGGCGGTAATCCGCACGAATCGATTGAGCTGATCAGGCCTTACGCACAGCGTATTGAACTAAGGGGCGAGACCATCTTTTGCTATGCACCGGATCTGGAGAAAGTGCGGAAGCAGTTACGGGGAGCTGCGGGTTTACGCCTTTTGGAGCGTCCGCCAAATCTCGAAGATGTGTTCTTGCGGCTGACCGGACGCGAGATAGAGATATGATGAGAATGACTTATGGCGCGGCCATGCCCTCCAACGCATTTAATTGGGTCGCCGTATGGCGTCGCAACTATTTGGCCTGGAGGAAGGTTGCGCTTGCCTCGCTACTCGGCAATCTCGCCGATCCGTTGACGAACCTACTTGGTCTTGGCTTTGGTCTCGGGCTAATCGTCGGTCGCGTCAACGGGACGTCCTATATCGACTTTCTGGTGGGGGGCATGGTTGCGACCAGCGCGATGACGTCCGCGAGCTTCGAAACGATTTACGCAACGTTCGCCCGTATGCACACTCAACGGACCTGGGAGGCAATGCTGTGCACACAGCTTACACTTGGCGATATTCTGCTCGGTGAAGTGGCATGGGCAGCCAGCAAAGCCGTGCTGGCGGGTACAGGAATTACGATCGTTGCTGCTGGCCTTGGTTATGCGGCATGGCCATCCATGCTTTATGCGCTGCCGGCAATTGCTCTTACTGGTTTCGTCTTCGCGAGCTTGGCGATGGTCGTCGTATCACTAGCGCCAAGTTACGACTATTTCGTATTTTACCAGACGCTCATCCTTACACCGATGGTGTTTCTCTGCGGGGCAGTGTTTCCGATCAACCAGTTGCCCACCGCCTTCCAGTTCGCAGCCAGCCTGCTGCCCCTGAAGCATTCGATTGAGCTCATTCGCCCGGCGATGCTTGGGCGGCCAGTCGGCGGCGTCGGGGTTCATATTGGCGCACTCTTTATCTATGCGGTTGTGCCGTTCTTGTTGTCGGTTGCACTGCTTCTGAGGCGCCTCATGCGCTGAGAGGCCGCAGTGGTAAAGTTGACGAACGCGCGCGCCATGGTGTGGAGCACGTGAAAATCGCAAAGGTCACTCGGGCTGATGACGTCGTGCTTCTGCATACAGCGACGAACGATCGTGAGGCGGGTAACAAATCGAGTATTCTCACAATAAACGGAGAGTAAGATGCTGTGTCTCGGAGTTAGCGGCGGACTAGACAAGGTGTTTGAATGCCGACCCGAGCTTCCAAGCACATTTCTTCACGATGGCGCTGCCGTTCTCGTGCGCGACGGTCGTGTGATAGCAGCCGTCGAAGAGGAGCGTCTCAATCGGGTCAAGCACTCTAACAAGTTTCCAAGCCAATCGATCCAGTACTGTCTCGACATTGCCGGTATTCAACTGAGCGATGTCGATCGCATTGCGTTCTATGCGACCGAGGCTTACTGCAACGCCATGCTCGAGCGCCTGTTTATTTCGCAGCCGTCCAACGCTATTCCGATGGATGCCAGGCTCTTGCTCCGGACGATGCTGGCGCAGGAGTTCGGCACGGACATTGATCCGTCGCGCGTCTCATTCGTAAGTCACCACCGGGCGCATGCAGTCAGTGCGTTTGCAATGTCCGGATTTGAGCAAAGTCTGGTCCTTGCAATCGATGGCGGCGGTGAGTTTCTCTCCGGTCTCGTGGCCATCGGGTCTGGAACCGAAGTTAGGCAACTCGAGAGCTTCCCGGAGAGCAACTCCTTGGGATTGTTTTATCTCGAGACGATCCGGTATCTCGGATATGGCCTGTTCGACGAATACAAGGTCATGGGTCTTGCTCCCTACGGAGATCCTGCTCCATATCGCAAGCTCTTCGAGCAGTTCTATGAACTCACCGACAACGGCGGCTACCGTGTCCACCTGGATCGCATAGGACCGACGTTGCTCCGCAATATCCAAGTGCGTCGAAAGGGCATGCCATTCACGCAGCAGCATCGAGATGTGAGTGCTTCCTTGCAGGAAGCGCTGGAGCGAATAGTGTTTCACATGCTTCGGCATTATCGAGAAGCGACCGGCATGAAGCGCCTGTGCTTGGCCGGAGGGGTGGCCCACAACTGCACCATGAACGGTAAGTTGTTGTATTCAGAGCTGTTCGAAGACATATTTGTGCAACCCGCGGCACACGACGCTGGTTGCGCATTAGGTGCTGCACTCATGATGTCTTGCGAGGTAGGCCAGCCCGCGCCGCGAGAGCGGCTCCAGGAGGTCTATTGGGGACCCGATCTCGGAGCGGACCGCGCCATGGAGCAGGAGCTGAATGCATGGGCCGGACATCTCGAGATTGAACATAGCAATGATGTTGCGGGCAGGGCCGCCGACTGGATGGCAAACGGCGCAGTTATTGGCTGGGTGCAGGGGCGGTCGGAATTCGGGCCGCGTGCCCTCGGTAACCGAAGCATTCTTGCCGACCCTCGACCTGCAACGAATAAGGATCGCATAAACGCGATGGTCAAGAAGCGCGAAGGCTATCGACCGTTCGCGCCCTCTGTGTTGGAGGAAGATGCACACGAATATTTCGACCTCCCGGCCGGGAAGCGCGAGTTTCCCTTCATGAATTTCGTGGTTGGCGTGCAGGAGTCCAAGCGAGGTTTGCTCGGCGCTATTACGCATGTTGATGGTACGGCGCGGTTGCAAACAGTGTCGCGCAAGTCGAATCCAGCCTACTGGGACCTTATCGACGAGTTCAAAAAGCGAACGGGTGTCCCAGTTCTGCTCAATACGTCGTTTAACAACAATGCCGAGCCGATTGTGGATTCGGTTGCAGACGCCGTCACAACATTCCTGACGACCGAGCTCGATGCTCTTGTCATTGGCCCGTTCCTTGTCAAAAAGCGCTCCGTTACCCTGGACGATTGGACTTCGCTCGCTGTCTCATTGCCGCCTTATGCGTCCCTCCATCGGGTCCGGGCACACACAGCACGAGATCGGCAGGAGACGGTATGCGAGATCCGCGCGGCGTTTTCGGGCGATTATGGTGTCCGGATTTCACATAATGTGTACAATCTGCTGATGCGGGTCAAAGGCCAAGCCGTCCTCCTCGACGTCTTCAACTCGATGGCATTGGATCAGGCCGGGCGCGAAGCTCTCGTCAAGGAACTGCGGAGCCTGTGGGAGCAGCGCCGTGTTCGCCTGCATCCTCCCTCACGCGCTACTCGTGTAGAGGGTGACTGCGATCAGATGGCGGAGCCAGCATAAAGGCCCGATCGATGATTATGGCTACTCAGATCTCTCGCAATATGAGTTCGAGTGGGTCCAGAAGGAGCGTGTTCACCGAAGAACGAGCGCCCTGCATCGCATGGCCAGCTCGCCGAGAAGGTTCTACGAGGCGATTTGTCGGCGCCATTTACCGGATGACAGCCTCAGGCGAGACATCTCGTACAGTTGTGCTTCTCCCTGAGCCTTCAGGTATGTCGTGGCAAGGAAAATAAAATGCCGGTTGACGGGTCTAAGAAGGAAAGGTTCGTTGTTTCTCGGCGACGTACCGGTTTTGGGGATTGCCTCTGGTCGTTGGCGGCCGCCTGGCAGTACGCGAAGCGGACAGGGCGTACACTGGTCATCGATTGGCGCGGCTCGTGTTATCTCGATGAACCCTTCACCAACGCCTTTGGGGTGTTCTTCCAACCGATTCAAGACATCGCCGGCGTGCGCGTGATTTGCGATGACCAAGTCAATCAACTCTCACTCCCGGGGCCGTTTTTTCCGACTTGGTGGAATCGGCCGTCCATCGATTGCATTTACCGGCCTGACGAACAAATTTTTCGAGAGCGGGATGAGCTGAGGCAGCTCTTCGACGCCCAAGAGGACACTCAGGCGAATACTGTGGTGTGTGATGCCTGTTTGATGTGGGGGTGTGATCAAGACGCAGAGCGAGAAATATTTCGGGCCATCAAACTGCGGCCTGAAATTCAAGCACGGATTGACGCGACCCATCAGGAGCAGTTTGAAGGTCAAAGCGTAGTAGGTGTCCATGTTCGACACGGCAATGGCGAAAATATCATGGGGCATACACCGTACTGGGCCGATCCGGAGCTTGCCTTGCGGCAGGTATGCGCTGCCATTCAAAGAGCGAAGGCGTTTCTCCACACAAATCCAGTCAAGGTGTTTTTATGTACGGATAGCCCGAAGGTGCTGGAGAAGGTGTCGGCCGCGTTTCCAGACCTCTTTACCATTTCAAAGCGCTTCCAGGCGGATCAAGCAGGACCATTACACAGTGCAGAACTGGGCGCGGAGGGAGCGTTTTCTGCTCTCACGGAGATGTACCTCCTCGCTCGATGCGATACCGTAATTCGCTTTCCGCCGACCAGTGCCTTTACGCGCTATGCGCGCCTTGTGGTGCCACGCATCATTGAGTTCGAATTGAATGATCCCGGTCGCTTGATCATAACCGATGAGTCGCGCGAACATCACGTCGTCGCGTAACCTGCATAATCCGCACGCGCGGATCGTAAAGCCGGTTTGCATGTACCGTGTTGTTTCGTCGCTAAATGTATTGGCAGAGCTCTTTCAAAATGCACCGCGCCGAGTGATGCCGACAATTTCCCGGGTAAGATGAGCCTTGACGGATTGAGGCCGCCGGCGGGCTCGTCCGGGCCTGCCGAGGCCCTTGTGCTGACAAAGCGATACCCGCAGAGCATCAGCTAGACCAAGCGTCCTTTAAGCATGGGACAACATCGTATTCGGGTCGACTAACAGGCGTGTCGGTGCCGAAACAAACGCCACCGTCGGACCAAACCTGTCAAGTAGGACCACTGAGCCGATGAACCTGACATGTGAGGCTCACGACGTCCGATTGGCTGCCGTGGTGAGGATCGCGCCGCCGCAGTAGCCAAAAGCCTACCCGAGAGGGATGGTCGATGGGAGGGCCGGCAGTCGCAGCCCGGAGCTCTCACGACGCGACGACGAGACCGGACGGTTTGTCTCCTACGCATCGAAGGCCATCGAGCCAAAATAGGCGCGCCAGCGGCTGTCGTCTTTGTCGGTTCGGCGGTCAAATGAGAAACTCCCGGCGTTGAAGCGTTTCCGACAAAGAGGACACTATTGTCCTGGTTGAACTTGAGGGAAAACGAGGTCAGTCGAGCGCGTGTCCATCAGGATGGCTACTGGAGATCAATAAGTGACAAAGCGACGTCGCGCGCAGCTGTCAGAAGCGAACGCGCTATTGCTTTAACCCACTAAGTTAAGCGCGACACTGCGTCGCAATCGTGTCGCCCCCCTTCGCGTTGCGCTGGCCCAAATCCTGCACCGACGTGCGCGTGAGTGACCGCGGCAAGGACAGCGGAATGAGCGGCGGGTTTAGTTCTCGACACGGCAGCCGACGATGCGATCCGGTGTTGCATATCGTAAATGGACGTCGAGGTCCGTTTTACGCCGCAGTAACCTACTGCAGGAGGGAAGATGGAACATGCTGGTGCTGACGGGGAGCCGCGGCATCGGCCACAGGGCTAGAAGGCGCTTTTCGGGGTGGCACACCACCTTGCGCATGGCAAGCCGTCGATGGCGATCTATATCCGTAGGAAGCGGCGCCGGACAATGATGGCGAGTCGAGTTGGCTGTCGCAGACGGCCACCGCGCCGCATGACCGAACTTGATGAGTGTTGCCACATGCGCTTGCTGCATTGCCCAATGGTATGACCGTCTCGCCCAAGGCGCCGGATGGCACGCTGCTGCATCATCGACAACGTCAGTCGGAGAAGGCCCGATTAATTTTTGTCAGCGGCGGTGCCTGGTGGCCTGGTGGCCGTTCAATCCTCTGACTCACAAATGTCGCTTCTAATCAGTGCGATGTATCTGCCAGCACGCAATTGCCCGCAGGCGGCACTGTGGCTCGCTTGATCGCAATGGGTGGAGACACCTACTGCCAATAGCCGAAACGCAATGGGAGAACGAAAAGCGCATTTTGGGCTCGAATGTCACGCTCGACCTCGTGCGATGACGTAGAACATATGTGACGGAATCTGCACACATACGAAAGATCGCTGCTGATTGTGGGTAGATCTACGCCGGTCTTTTTCCAATGGAGTTCTTGCGCGATTTTGTGAAGGAGTGTGAATCAATGAAGGTGTATCATTTATACTCGTGCCATGAAAAAGTGTTATCTCCTGGCGCAATCAGAGTGCGCGCGAGATCGAGAGTGAGATGCAAGACAATGCTTCGAAGTGCGAACTAAGTGAAAACACGGCGCGGAAGGGCGACGTCGGGGTTGTCGCGGTTCATATTGCTAGCGAATCCGAATGGCATGACCCCGGCGACGGTGCGAACCATTCGGTGGTCCTGCCATTGAACGAAATCGCGCTCAGAGGACTGTTCGAAATATCGAACATGCTCGCCAGTCCTTCGCGGCTCGAAGTCGCGCTGGCAAGTGTGATCGATTTGCTACAATCATCTCTGCAGATGCGGCATGGCGTCGTCTCTCTCCTGGCAGACGATGACGTGCCGGAGATTGCGGTCGGCGCTGGCTGGAGCGAAGGAAGCGATGAGCGCTACCGGATGCGCCTGCCGCAAAAGGCGATCGAGGAGATTGTGGCAACGGGTATCCCGTTTGTCGCTGACGACGTTGCCACGCATCCAGCGTTCAGCGTAGCTGATATGGACGTGCTCGGCGCGTCCGACCACGTACGGTTATCGTTCATCGGAGTTCCCATCAGCGTCGACGGAAAAGTAGTCGGGACCCTATCCATCGAGCGTGTGCCGGACATCGATTCGATGTTCCCGCCGGATTGCGATGTCCGGTTACTCACCATGATCGCCAACCTCATTGGACAGGCGGTGAAGCTCCATCGTTTGGTGGCGCGCGACCGCAAGCGCCTCATGGCGGAGAGCTCTCGCTGGCAGAAAGAGCTCCTCGAATTTAAGCAGCCGGCGCGAGAGCGTAAGAGAGTTCACATCGATGGTATTATAGGTACCAGTCCGGCGCTGCGCGGGCTACTTGACAAGATCGCGGTGGTAGCCAAATCGAATGCCACGGTTTTGTTGCGAGGTGAATCGGGCACTGGCAAGGAGTTAGTGGCCAAAGCTATTCACGAGCTATCCCCGCGTGCCAAGCGGCCGTTCATCAAGATGAACTGCGCAGCGCTGCCGGAGACCGTGCTGGAATCCGAATTGTTCGGTCATGAGAAGGGAGCCTTCACCGGCGCTCTTAATTCACGCAAAGGGCGCTTTGAGCTCGCCGACAAGGGCACACTGTTTCTGGACGAGATTGGCGAAATCTCAGGCTCCTTCCAGGCAAAGCTGTTGCGGGTTCTTCAGGAGCAAGAGTTCGAGCGGGTCGGCAGCGGCCACACCATGAAAGTTGATGTTCGCGTGATTGCCGCAACCAACAAGGACCTGGAAGGGGCGGTGGCAAAAAACGAGTTTCGGGCCGATCTTTATTATCGCATTAGCGTGGTTCCATTGCTGCTGCCGGCGTTGCGCGAAAGGCGCAGCGACATTCCGTTGCTTGCCACTGAGTTTCTCAAAAGCTTTAACAGCGAGAACAGTCGAACGTTAACTTTCGATCCGAGTGCCATGGACGTGCTGATGAATTGCGGGTTTCCGGGCAATGTGCGTGAACTCGAAAACTGCGTGCAGCGGACTGCAACTCTGGCACCAGGCCCGTTCATTGTCAGGAGCGATTTTGCTTGCTGTCACGGTCAGTGCCTTTCCGCGCTGCTGTGGAAGAGCGGATTGGATGAAACGAAGCGGCGGGCCGCAGCGACCGGCGAGCTATCGGCGAGACCAGCTATGCCAACCCCTGACATAACTGCGTCGGCTGCGGTCCTCACTCCACCTGTTGAGATGGCGCCGGCCGACGGGGCGCTCGTGGGTGGTGCGAAGCTGACGGATCGCGAGCGCCTCATTGCTGCAATGGAAAAATCCGGTTGGGTGCAGGCAAAGGCGGCACGCCTCCTCGGACTAACGCCGCGCCAAATCGGCTATGCGCTGAGAAAATATTGCATCGAAATTAAGCGCCTGTGAGCGGTTTGGACTTGGCCTATGCTGTCAGACCGCGAGCTTGCGGCCAATCGATGGAGGCGTGCGCGTCCAATAAGCAGTCAATGAGAATCGATGACATGATCAGGCGTCCATCATCGCTTCGCTATTGATCCGAGGGCACCGGGCGCACTGAGCATGTTTCCTTAGAGGGGAGCACGAAGGACGGGCTTCCTCCAGCTTGAAACGGATCGAATCCGGGCGCGTCGTTTGTCAGGCGAGATCCCGCTGTGAGAGTTTATCGACCTCTGCCATCAAGCGTCCTCGCCATGCCCGGAGCTCGAAGACCAGTTCTTCGAAATCTCTAGGAGGAAGGCCTGCGAGGGATCGGCATCGTCGATCGATTCGATGGATCCGTCATCGAGATAGTGAACATCGCGGTCGCGGCGCAATTCTGTGGCAATTGCGTCTAGCGTTGCCATATTGGCCACGCCCATACCGTCTTTCGGAGTCGGCAACCGAGGCTCGGCGGCGAGGACAGCCACGAATCGCTCTCGTAGCAATCACCACGGACGTGCCGTCAATGGCCACGAAGCGACCACCGCGTTCTGAGCCTTGCATCGGCGTCAGTCCGCAGTCTGTGAGAAACCGGGCGGCGCCCGCTACGTCGACGCCGAAAGATGAGACTGTCCAATCCGACGATTTTCATTGTTCGTGTCTCCAGGCCGTGTCTGTTTCACGCAATGAGACTGCCAACGGTCTCGGCGACTCACTTTGCGATGCAATGCGTTGGTGCCGTCATCGTGGCTCGAGCGCCACTCTCGCGCCCGTTAAGGTTTTTGGCACGCGTGTCCGGCCGCTGTGCGGAAAGTGTTTGATCATTTGGAAGTCAACGCATTGTCCTCGATCACCGCCAAGCGTCTTGTCCACCATTTTAGAAATCCATTGTGGAAATTTCTTACGTTGATAGAGCTAACTGGCTGTGCAGGAAGGAATGCATGCGTTTCAACAACACGCTTGACCTTAATCTTCTCGTCGCGCTCGATCACCTGCTTCACTTACGCAATGTGAGCGCGGCCGCGGCACGAATGAACATGACTCAATCCGCCATGAGCAGCGCGCTCCAGCGTCTGCGTGATTACTTTGAGGACGAACTTCTAGCCAAAGTTGGCCGCAAGATGGAGCTCACACCACGAGCCGAATCGCTCAAGGAATCAGTGAGAGATCTGCTTGTTCGGATCGAAGGAACGGTCGCGACAAGCTCGCGTTTTGACCCTTCGCAGTCGGAACGCTGCTTCACCATCCTGGCTTCCGAGTATACTCTCGCGACGATCGCACCAGCCTTACTTCGACGTTGCGAACGAATCGCACCAGACGTGAAGTTCAACCTTGTGAGCGAGGTCGCCGCGCCGGAGCGGCTGCTCGAACAGGGAGCGGTCGATCTACTCATCATTCCGAACGAGTTCTGCTCGAAGCGCCACCCGTCGGAAATAGTCCTGCAAGACGAGTTCTGCGCCGTCGCGTGGAACAAGGGACGCTACGCGATCGGCAAACTTTCCAGGAAAGAATTCTTGGCGGCGGCCCATGTTGTGATTCGAGGCGCCGAAGACGATCGGTCATTCGAAACGTCTCTTGGGACGGGGCGCGGCGTACAACGCCGGATAGACGTGACCACCTATAGCTTCAGTGCGATGCCCGGGCTGGTCGCTGGTACCAATCGCATTGCGACGACGCACCGGCGCCTCGCAAAAGAGGTAGTTGGCCGGCTACCGATCAGGATCGTCGAGCTTCCGTTCCAGCTTCCGCCCATGCAGCTATCCGTGCAGTGGCACAGGTACAGATCGAACGACACGGGCTTGATCTGGCTTCTTGAGATGATTAGGGCAACGGCAAAGGAGTTAGATTAGGCTGAGCCCCACATGTGAGTGCGCGACACGTGCAGAACGGCCACACAGGGTTTTGCTCGGGACGGGGGAATGTTTTGCTATTTGCTCGGCCGAGCGCGACATAAAGCTTCCGTGCCGTCATGGCCGGGGCTTGATGAAGAGCCTCCTCTCAGAGGACTAAATCGGCCAGCTGAAACCGTTGAAGTGTTATACCGGAAAGTTGCGCGTCGTTGATCGGGATGAGACAGTCCGAAGTGTAGGGACGGTCGCTCATGGAACCGCGCGGGGGCCCTCCCCTGAAGGCGAGACTATAATCCCGGCCGCCGTCCCAGTTC
Organism: Bradyrhizobium sp. UFLA05-108; assembly: GCF_059803455.1. Lineage (NCBI taxonomy): Bacteria > Pseudomonadati > Pseudomonadota > Alphaproteobacteria > Hyphomicrobiales > Nitrobacteraceae > Bradyrhizobium > Bradyrhizobium sp. UFLA05-108. The sequence continues at coordinate 10,697 of NZ_JBANAZ010000076.1, forward strand.
GGTACGTAGATTCCCAATAGCGTTGTTGGCCAGATGAAGTACGTTCTTCTCACCTGTTCTCAATGAGCGTTCCAGGTGGACTCGCAGCCGAGCGCGCAGCAGCGCCTCCGCATTATGGGTCAGGAATGGATCTTTCTCTACGAAACGCCATGACTTCTCAAAGGCCACGCGTACCAGAGTTTCAAACGTTTGCTCCTGCTTAGGGGAAGCATGATCCATGGATAGAGACTCCAACAAAAATATCCTTTTCAGCAACGACTCGCCGCTGGTCAGAAATGGTAGGTCGAAAAGCTGGCGCTTAAGCGGGGCGGAGCCTGCCCAGTCGTCATTCAGCTTGTAGAACGCGTGTCGATTGCTGTCGGGTCTATACAGGCGTATGTTGAAGCGATGATGACCGCCGCTGTGCAAAACTCCTTCAGACTTCCCTGGTTCGGTATCCTAGTAGATTTGAGGACAATTGTTGGTTCGATTATCCCGACGCGGACGGCCGCTGGCATCGCCCATCGATAGGCGAATACGTTAGACCTGTGCATCTAGGAGGTCCACGAGCCAAGCAAAGGGTGAAGCAGGTTTGATATGCGCCCTAAGGCAACCAAGCTCGACGTTCAGGACTACCGGCGGATCAGCAGGCCGCCTATCTGGAAGCAGCGCTTGAGAACGAAGAGCCTTCGTTCATTGCTGCAGCTATCTGAGATTAGCCAAGGCTCGGGGAGTTTCGAATTCGCCCGCAAGACAGACTAAGCCGCGAAGCGATCTACGAAACGTTTCGCGTGGCCCGCAATCCAACACTCGATGAACTGAGCAAGTCGACGGACGTTCTAAGCTACAAGCAAACTCTTGTGCCGAGAGAGCGGATCGCTGGCTCAGCTGGTCACCCGAGCGGCCAGCGCGCGCTAGCATAGGTGGATCGCCGATAAGCGAACGCCATCGGTTCACGGGGAGCTGGCCGGCGACGATAGCGGAGCCGCGCCCAGCGCAAGCCCCCGAGCTGCGACTTTGTTCGACCACTTCGAGATCTAGCTCACGATTGGCGCGCTCAGGCTGCGACAGCTTTGCCACTCTCGACGGCTTGAGGGGTGCCTGGGTAGGCGGTGAGTGTTGCGATGATGCCGAGCACGGCTGCTAACATTAGCCAGAAGCCGGGCGAAGCTCGATCACTTGTCTGGTCTATCAGCCAAGTCGAGGCGAACGGCGTAAAGGTACCAAACAGCGCGGCCGCCAGTGAAAAGGCCAACGAGAAACATGTGGTGCGCACGTGCGCCGGCACGATCTCCACTAAGCACCCGAGCATGGCGCCGCTATAGATGCCGAAGTAGAATGAGAACATCATTTCCACCGCAAGCATCTTGCCGAAGTTCGGCTCGTTCACCAGCCAATGTAGGGCTGGATAGGTGGTTAGTAATGCCAGGATGGCTATGGTCAGGAGAACAGGTTTGCGGCCGATCCGGTCGGATACAGCGCCGCCAACCGGATTCCAAATGAAGTTGGTCACAGCGACGAGGGTGGTAACCAACAGCACTTCCTGTGAAGAGAGTTTTAGCACGTTCTTGCCGAATGTTGGTGTGTAAACGGTAACGAAGTAAAACGTTGTGGTCGTGAGGATCGCAATCATCATGCCAAGGACGACGATACGCGCGTTTGCGACGGCCGAGGCAAAGACCTCGCGAGCAGTGGGGTGTCTCTTCATGGCCAAAAAGTCCGGCGTTTCTTCGAGCGTTCGGCGCAGGAAGAAGATCAGCGGAATGATGAAGCAGCCGACAAAGAAGGGAATGCGCCAACCCCAGACAAGAACGGTATCAGGTGGCATCATCTCGCTAAGGATGTAGCCGAGGATCGCTGCGACGAAAATCGCGACCTGCTGGCTTGAGGACTGGAGTGAGGTGTAAAAGCCGCGATTATTCGGAGTCGATATCTCCGATAGGTAGACCGAAACGCCACCGACTTCTACGCCAGCGGAAAAACCCTGTAGGAGGCGTCCAAGCAGCACGATTACGGGAGCGGCAATACCGATGGTCGCATAGGTCGGACAGAATGCGATGACCACCGTGCCGATCGCCATGATGGAGAGCGTGACGATGAGACCCTGGCGACGGCCGATCCGATCAATATAAGCGCCCAGCACGATAGCGCCGATCGGGCGCATTAAAGCGCCCAGCCAGAACACACCAAAGGTGTTAAGCAGCGAAGCGGTTTCATCATCCGATGGGAAGAATGCCTTTGCAATGGCGCTGGCATAGAAACCGAACAGGAAGAAGTCGAACTGCTCGAGAAAGTTTCCGCTTGTGGCGCGCAGAATCGCACCAACCCGTGATTTCGGTCCGTGTGGGACAGTTGAGTACGACATCGGCGTTTCCCCGTTGAAATGGCCATTGTGGAATAACGCATTCCAGTCCGGCTGTGATTCGCTATCGGAAGGTGTTGCCGACAAATTCTGAAGCGCCTTGGATCATCGGCATATTTTCGGCGACAGTTCACAGAAGTAAAAGTGTCGGCATCCTCTTAATAAAAGAAGGGGGGCGCTGCATGACGGCGTATAAGCGCCCTGTAGAAGTCGGCACTAGCCGGCAGCGCAAAAATGGAGAGACCGAATGTCAAGAGACGCTCACTCCGCAATGAGATCCGACGAAATGGCTCGCCGAGCACGCAAGCTCGAATGGAGTTTTGCCATGGAACGCCAGATGACGGCCAGTGGCGACGCATGATGTCAAATACCTGAGCAACGGTGGGAAAGCTGCGTTAATTCGGTGAAGTCTTCATACCTCGTACGACTACTCTGGCTGCATCGGACCGTGCTCTCAGCACTTGGTCTTCAGTCATAAACCCGGCTTCGACCAGGTTGTCCAGGACCACGTTGGCGCGAGCACGCGCTGTGGTCAGGTCGATGTGAGGGGCATAATCTGTCGGCGCCTTGATCAGGCCGACCAGCATAGCAGCTTCCGCGAGCGTCACATCGCTGGCCGGTTTATTGAAATAAAATCGCGCGGCGCCATCGACGCCGAGGGAGTCGCCGCCCATATTGACACTGTTCAGGTAAAGTCTCAGGATTTCATCTTTGGTCAGATGCCATTCGAGCCAGACGGCAAGAAATACTTCATTGATCTTGAGTCCGATGCCGCGCTCGGTGTTCGAAAGCAGAGTCCGGGCGAGTTGCTGGGTGATCGAGGAGTCATCCTGGTGATCGTTCTGTGTTCTTGCCAGGAGAGCGTGGAGATCACCGGGGAAATCGATGCCGAAATGTTCGTAGAAGTGGCGGTCCTCGGTTGCGAGCGTGACCTTGATCAGAGCATCGGGAAAATCCTCAAGCGGGGTCGAAACACCACGGTCAACCGGCCTGCCACCAATCGGATCGCCGAACTGATCAAACAGACACGCCGCGACGTTGCAAGCCTTCAGCCAATCCTCTTGCAGGGGAGCGCGAATGGTGGGAACCGCAAGCGCCAACAACAGGATCAGTCCGCCAAAAATCAGAGTCAGAGTTTCGGAAAAGGGCTCGAGAAGCAGCCAGCGCTGCCGTCGGCCGAGAGAGATGCGGTCTAAGAATCGCGAGTAACGGCCATACAATGTCCGCAACTCCCTTGCGCAGAATACTAGGGCGGAATCGGAAGACAGCTGAGGGGCCGACAAGGAGTGCCGGAGCGTGGTCCACCGTTTCGGCGGAATAATCTGACTCACGTGGATCTTTCAGTTCTTGCTGTGTGCGTGGGGCCGCGCGAGGAGGGCGCTGCGACCGAGTGCGTGTCTCAATTTCAGCTCACGGGTCCGCCTAGGATTGCGGAAGCCGAACGAAATGACTGGAGTTCGTCTTTGGAAAAGTCGGACAATCCAACTTGATCCATCCTGGTCACAAGAACGACGGATCGCCGGTACTCACCTGAAAGTCGCTCGAGCTGCAGTGTCTTCGAGCGCCGCATCTTACGAGCCGTATCGAAACAAATGACGTTCTGACCAGGCATCGATGCTCCCGCTGTCTGATGTGGAGTCTGCTCTCTAAATCGGCGAGCAGATTCGGCCGCTCACATAGAGGGCAAGTGTGGCGTCTTCGCGCGGTCGCTGAAGCGAAAAATCGGCAACAGCTGACATCTTTCGCAAGTGCGTCAACTTTCGTCCGGAAAAGTCGGCGAGAACGGTCGTTACCGCCGGCTGCAGTCGATCTGGTCCGTGAGCTTAATGATGTTTCGTTGGCAGATTCGAAAATGGTCCCGAGCGGAAACCAGCTCCCTTAAGTCTGTGCTCGCTACGCCGCGCGTAGCCGCGATTGCCCACGCATTGAGGCAGAATTCTAGGACTTTGCGGGTTTGCCGCGCCCCCAAAAATGGGCAGTGCCGCCAGTCAAGGGCGGCTCGTCTGCTCGGCTTGGCCGCGCCAGACCGGTCAAGTGTTGAAAAAGTACGGCTTTGAGATCGAGCCCGCCAGAGGTTGATGACATTCTTCGCTCGAAAGAAAGGCCAGGCGGTTCGCTGGCGCTGATGGGTCTCCCTGTCATGGAGACGCCATTCATGACGGTGTGTCTCGGTGAGATCGATCCGAAAGCCTCTCTCGCCGATGTTCTCCATCGCCGAAACCGGACGTGCGTTAAGGCGCGTCGCGAAAGTGATCGTCACGTCTGGATTTCTGTGCCAGGAATTTAGGACGTCGCGGTGCCGACCTGCGCGTGCTGAAGCTTAGCAAGATCGTCGTCGCGATCGAGCGTATCGCCCTTGGCGCAAACGTTGAAGGAGGCAGTATTGATCTTCCCCAGCGCTTCGCGAACATCGCGCGCATAGGCCTCGCCGGCAGCGGTCAGGCGGATCGTGTGGCCCACGCGCGCAAAAAGTGCGATCTCGAGCTGCTCCTCCAAGCTCTTGATGTGCCGGCTGACCGCGCTCTGGGTGAGGCTGAGCTCGCGAGCTGCTAGGGTCACGCTGCCTGTTCTGGCCGCGGCGTCAAAAGCTGCGAGCCTTGCGGTGGACGGAAGAAACCGGCGGGATGTTGGCATTTTTGCTCCAAACGAGGATAGTCGTTTAGCAACGATGATTGCGTTGAAAAGGCGGCGGTGTACACCTAAGGAGGTGTCCATCCTCCACCGATTGTTCGAGTCAATTCGCTAGCCTCGAAACTGCCTCGACGGTTGGGAAACGAGCTACGCCGGATGAATACCACGCAAAACGATCTCCGAGGTCCTGTTGAGCACTAGACCGGTATTTCCGTTTAATCGACACCATCACGTGAGAGTTGGATGAGCTTCTTGCTGCACGCGCGAGCGAAGTGCATAGGTACGGTGGGACAGGAACCGTTGCAAGCGACCGAGATTCCGATCGTTAATTGCTGAAGCCTTACTCGCCTGATTGAGAATCGATTTTTCTGAGCACACTATGCTGAATCTTGCCTAGTACCGTTCGCGGCAATTCTTTCGTGAAAATGATCTCGCGTGGCACTTTGAAGCGCGCCAGATGCAATTGCATATGCATTACGAGTGCCTCCGCGTTCATCCGGGAATCAGGTCGCCTGACCACATAGGCGATCGGTACCTCGTCCCATTTTGGGTCCGGCCGGCCGATGACCGCGCACTCAGCAACATCAGCGTGCTCTAAAAGTACACGTTCGATCTCCGCCGGATAGATGTTTTCCCCGCCGGAAATGATCAGGTTCTTCTTGCGGTCATGAACCCAAAAATAGCCGTCGGCATCGCGACGGGCGATGTCGCCAGTACGATACCAGCCGTCATGCATCGCCTCGCACGTGGCTGGTTGATTGCCCCAATACTCGCAAAAAACATTAGGGCCGCGCACCGCGATCTCACCCGGAGTCCCCGCGGGCAATTCGTTGCCGCCGTCATCCGTGACCATCGCTTCGCAGCATAGTCCGGGTAGGCCGGTCGACCCCTCCCGTGAAAGGTCACCGCCGAGCCTCGTATAAACCGCAATGGGGCTCGTTTCCGTGGAACCGTAAACTTGAAGAACAGGCAGCCGGCACGCAACCAAGCGATCGATTAGGTGCTGCGGCACTGTCGTTGAGCCTACCGAGACCGCTTTCAGCGACGACAAATCGATCGTCGACCACCTAGGGTCGTCGGTCAAGGCCTGAATGATCGCAGGCACCAGGACGGTCAAAGTTGGTCGATCATGCTTGAGTGCAGCAAAGGTGGCGTCAGTCGTAAACCGCGAATGGATGGTGACGGTTGCGCCAAGCTGTAATGCGGGCGTCGTCTGAATGTTCAGCCCGCCGACGTGGAATAGCGGTAATACGGTCAGTACATGATCGTCCGATGTGAGTGCGTGCATATGCTGGCTCATCACGCCGTTCCACAACAAAGCTTCCTGGCGCAGCACCGCTCCCTTCGGCCGGCCTGTGGTTCCCGAGGTGTAGACGATCAGAAGCGGGTCGGTCAGGTCCGCGCAAGGGTAATAGCTGTCCCGCCGTGTCTGATCCAACAGGTCCTCCCACGCGCGAGTGCCGGAAGGCGCAAAGTCGAGGCCCACTGTCGCGACCTCGGGCAGTGCCTCTGCTAGAATCGACAGAAGTACTTCAAAAGCCCGCTCAATGACCAGAACCTTAGCGCCAACGTCGGACAAAATGAAAAGCTGCTCAGTAGCCGCGAGCCGCCAATTCAAGGGCACTAAAATCGCCCCGAGCCGCGCGCAAGCGTAGAGGAGAACGAGGTAATCAGGGCGGTTGAGGCTGAGGACGGCAACGCGATCGCCTCTGTTGACGCCGAGCCCGTTTTTCAGGGCCCGCGCAGCCCGATCAATGCGTCTATTAAGGTCGCCGTAACTTAAGGTATCGCCCTCGAAATGGATTGCGGGTTTGTCAGGACCGAACGCTGCGTTGCGCTCAATCAGTGTACAGAGATCCACCATCCTTCATCCTCGGTCGTTGGGCTCTCACAAGGCTCATGCCTGCGTTTTCTGAACCTGACTTGTCAGCGTCCATTTGAAGGTTGCGATCGTGCGTCACGTTTCTGGGGCCGGTTTAGCTGAACGGGAAAGAGTGTCACGCGAGACCGCCTGCAAAGAAGAATCTGCCCGGATCTCGTACAGCCCAGGCTGTGGCAGGGCGGCGGGCTTGGAACCAGATCGTGTTCGGCATTCAGTGGCCGTTACATAGTTATGGAAGCCGATCGACTCGTATGTCCTGTGTTCGTCGTGGATCACCGCTCACAACGAGCGCCGGGGCAGCAGACTCGATTCGAGATCACGAAAGATGGTGTAGTTTCGTCGAATCCACTCATGCAGTTCAGTCGAGGAATCCTTTTCTTGGCGCAGATAGCCGGTGAAAGACAAACTTAATCGGCAGATAAAGGCATTCAGAAACACCGGCAGCGCCGCGAGCCGGAGCGTGCGGCCGCGCTTCATGGCCTCGAACAACTCGCCGCGAACAACGAATTCGTTATGCACGGTGATCAGAATATGCCGCGGAACTTGCCAGCGTAGCATCTCATAGGCTCGCGATGAGACACGGTCGATGTCAGGTACGAACAGGACGATTGGCACGACGTTGTGCAGTATCGCCTCGCGTAAGAAGTCGATTTCGCTGCACACCTTGAAGAATTCGTCGAAGGCGTGGAAGCCAAGGTCTATCACCTTGGCCACGCTATCGTTGATGATTAGTCGGTCAATTAGCTGCATCTTGCCGTAGGTGTCCATGACATCTGCTGTCTCAGTGATGGAAGGAAGGTAGTCAAGCAACGACGGCTCCTTCAAGTTGAGGTCGAAGGAGAGCACCGTACCGTTCTTCAGCAGCAAGAACTCGCTCAAGAGCCGCGCGATCAGCGTCTTGCCGACCTGCGGGCTCGCAGAGCAGATGATATAGACCGGCGTTACCAAAACTGCGCATCCAGCGCTGCATAAGTCCTCGAACGACTATCTTTCTCCCGCACGGGTCACCGATTTGGCGCCGGCGAGGTCTGTTAGGTTGATGCGGTCATACTCGCTCCACACATTGGCGAGCCAATGCCGGACGTATCCGCGCAGCACGAAGGAATAGTTAGCGGCGTCATCGTGCGGCCCCTTGTTCGCGACAAAATTGACGAACGGGACGGAAGCGACCTCGACCTGTTCATAGGCCATCTCGTTGAGTTTCGGGATTGTCAGGTCGGTGGCGTCTTTGATGCGGTGGAAATAGGAATTGTAGGTCGACTGGTCCCACTGAAAGAATTGGGTGTCATTGATGAAGTTCTTGACCAGGAAGTATTTTGCGCCGGCCATGAAATTGCTCGTCTCGGCGATCTCGTCCAGCGAGGCGATAGACGATCCCAATACGTGGAAAACGGCAAAGGTGATTTGGCCCGATCGCGCGGCGTCCAAAAAGCCTATGTCGCGAAGCGATGCTAGTGCGGGGGACATCAGTCCTGCGCGCACGTCGATCACGCTGACGGAGAGGCCCGCGTTTAGCGTGTCGAATATCTTCATCTGGTCTGCGGTCCTTGTCATATCCACAATTTCAGTGATCGCGGGATGAAAGCGCTTTAGCGTTCCGCGGGGCGACTCGGTGTCAAATGCGCGGGTCTGCACATTGTTCGCGCTGAAATAGTCCAGAAGAGTCCGGGATACGGTCGTTTTGCCGACGCCGCCCTTGTCCGCGCCGACCACAATCACAACTGGCTTTGCCATGGAAGTCTTTTACCTCAAGATATTTGTTTAACCGGGAGAACCGCAAAGTGCGGCTGTATGTGTCTTGCGATGCTCTGGAGCCGAACATGGCAGAGACAAGAGATCGCGCGATGTCTTAAAACGTCAACGACACGAGTGTCGGGGAGTCTCCTAGCGCCAGGGCCGCACGAGGACGATGGCGGCGATGAGCCGATGAAACGGCAGTGGGCGATAAGCCGTCGGCGCACCGTCGTGGTTCGTACGCGCGGTTGGCAGTGAGCGATGATAGGCAGCGCGTCCTCGACAGGCCGTCGATACTCGGCAAACCGATAGTCATCGAGGGCTGATTGGAACTGGGCATCATCACGCTGACCTCTCAAGGACAGCGGATTCAGAGCTTGCGAAGTTAGAATGACGATCCTCCATCGTGATGTGGAGCATGACAGGGACAGCTTGCATGTTCGTTCCTAAGATATCTGAAGAGGCAGATTGATTATCTCGTTTCATGGGTCTCGAATAAGCTTGAGGCTGAGGTTATGGGCTATGGAGTGTCCATGCATAGCGCTTTCCGGTGCGCGCAGGGCGGAGCCCCGGCTCCAGGCTGAGGTGAATCCAAATCTGGAGCGTCTGACTGAACCGAGAGGGGGGACGAACTCCCGCCTTCCAAATTGCCGGTCATGTCCGGCCTATTGAGCCCGAAAAGGCAGACGATGATGGCAAGGACGAGTAGCGCGCAGCCTATCCACCTCCGAATCCAAAGTGTTGGCATTCAGGCGTTCCTTAGCGCGATGGTGCCGACGACCGCGAAGAGGGAGCGGCTCGCTCCTCGGTCGAATGACCGCGGCTCGGGCGGACGATCTCCTGTGCGCGGGTAGAAAGTCGCATCGTTCATGGGGGGGTCCTATTATAGTTCAGGCGCGAGCGATCCTCAGGCCAGCATTCTCGAGCGCAGCCAGAATCTCGCTTGCAACGCCCTGCGCACCACCCTGGTGCTCACCGATCAAGTTTGACGCCACGATATCCGCGATAATCGCGTACGCTCTCTGGCGATGGGTGAAATCGTCCTCAACATAGTCACCGCAGGCATTGCAGGCGAGCACCGGTCGGCCGCTCCAGGGGTCGTGAAATGCGGTTAGGTCATTGGCGTTACAATTCGGGCACTGCATTGGTGGCTCTTGGCATGTTTCATTCTTGCTCTGTGCTCATCTATTCAAGCGAGGATGCACTCAATCGTTCGCCGCAATCGCTCTTCGAGCCGACGCGACCGCTACGCTACATTCTGAAAACGCCGTAGTGCGGTGCTTCGATTGGAGCATTAAGCGAGGCGCTCAAGGCGATTGAGAGTGCGTTTCGGGTATCTACGGGATCAAGAATGCCATCATCCCAAAGCTCGGAAGTTGCGTAGTAGGCGCTCGATCGCTCCCGATAATCCGTCATGATTGGTTCTCGAATGGCCGCCAGTTCCTGATCGGACAAACGCCCACCTTCACGAGCCAATTGCCTTGCCTTGACGTGGGTGAGTACGCCCGCCGCCTGCTCGGCCCCCATGGCCGAAATCTGCGATTGTGGCCAGGTAAACATAAAGCGTGGATCGAATGCGCGACCAGCCATGGCGTATGTTCCCGCTCCGTGGGAGCCGTTGCAGATCACTGTAAGCTTGGGCACCGACGCTCCAGAAACGGCCATGATGAGGTTGGCGCCATCTTTGGTGATGCCGCCATGTTCGTACTCCCGTCCAACCATAAAGCCGGTGGTATTCTGCAGAAAGAGCAGGGGCGTCCGGTTCTTGTCGCAGAGTTGGATAAAGTGAGCGCCCTTCATCACGCTGTGATTCTGCAGCACACCATTGTTCGCGATAACGCCGATCTGATACCCGTGGAGGCGCGCAAAGCCGCATACCAGGGATTGGCCATAGTTCGGCTGGTACTCATGGAATCGGCTGCCATCCACCAAGCGCGCGATGATCTCCCGAATGTCGAACTGAACGCGAGGATCTTTTGGAAGAATGCCGTATAGCTCGGACGCATCGTAGACCGGAGGCTCCGGAGCGGATCGATCAATGGCTTCTTTCGTCGGACGCGTCAGGCGAGCAACAATGTCCCGGGCAAGAGCAATCGCATGCATCTCGGAAGTCGCGGCGTAGTCACCTGTTCCTGAGACGCTCGAATGCATGTGAGCGCCACCAAGCTCTTCGGCAGATACCACCTCTCCGGTGGCTGCCTTTACGACTGGAGGCCCGCCGAGGAAGATGGCTCCAGTCCCCTGCACCATGATGTTGTAATCGCTGAGCGCCGGAACATAGGCCCCTCCAGCGGTACAGTGCCCCATGACGATGGCAATTTGCGGCACTCCCATCTTAGAGAGAATTGCTTGGTTACGCAGGATTCGACCTGCGTGATAGCGGTCTGCGAAGAACTCCGCTTGCAGAGGCAAGAACCCGCCGGCGCAGTCGCAAAGATGGACCACCATGAGGCGGTTCTCAATTGCGATATCTAGTGCCCGTACGATCTTTTTCACGGATAGTGGATACCAAGCGCCGCCCTTTACACTGGAATCATCTGCATGAACAATGACCTCGCGACCCGCGACTATGCCGACGCCGACGACCTGCGCGGCGCACGGCACCTCGCCATCATAGGCCTTGTTGCCAGCGAGCGTCGAAAGCTCGAGAAACGGAGTTTCGGGATCGAGCAACGCCTCGATCCGATCTCGAACAAATAGCTTGTTTTGCTGCCGCAGACGCGAAAGGTCTCGTGCCGGTCGGTCGAAGCGAGCGGAACGTTGGCGTTCCTTCAATTCGGCCGCAAGCCGTCGGTTATGGAGCTCGTTGAGGCGGAATTCTTCTGATCGGGTGGCCGCGCGAGAAACGATCCGCTGCATATCAGCGTCCTTCCTCGGAAAACGTAACCAGCGCGGAGTCTCGCTCGAAGCTTTCGCCGACTTTAAAGTGTATGCGCTCGACCACACCGTTCCGCGGGGAGCGTACGACAAATTCTAACTTCATACTCTCGGCCAACATCAGCCTAGCGCCTGCGGAAACGACATCACCAGGTGAAACCTCGGTCGCAACCACGACGCCCGGCATCGGTGCGCGGGCTACAAGATCATCCGCCTGCGCGTGTGACGAAGCGAGCGCTCGCAATTGATCGCGATATTGTAGGATGTGCGTCCTACCGCGGATATGCAGGTAAAGCGTATCACCGCCGATTGCGAATTTGACCGGGATGGTGTCGCTCGGAATGACAAGAAGACCGCTGCCGTCGAGTTGATGCAAGAACGTCACCGGCGCAATGACCTCGTCATCCAGGTGAAGACGATAGCCGTGTTGGCCAGGTGAGAGCCACAATTCATAATTCTCAACATCAAGCGCAAAAGAGTGCCTCACGTCAGTTTCTCCACTTGCCGAGCTCCGCGTGGAGCGTGGGTACGGCATCTGCCGAATCACGAACGGCCCTGGTCAGGAGCGCGGCGGCTGCTAGGACGGCGGGTAGATCGCTCGCACATTGACCAACTGCGACGTGCGGATTGTCATCGAGATACCCGGTATGGATCTGTCCAGTCAAAAACGCCTCGTCCACGAGCAGACGCGAAAGGAAATCGACGTTTGTCTCGCAGCCAAGAAGCACCAACTCGCGCATTACGCGTTGGGACGTTGATGCGGCTTCGCGGCGCGTGTGCGAATGTACGACGACCTTTGCGAGCAAGGGATCGAATGCTGTCGTAATTTTCTGACCTTGAACGATTCCGCTGTCAATTCGTACGCCCGCAGTCTCTGGGTACTCCAGCTTGAGTATCTGGCCGGTCGTCGGAGCGTAGTCTCGTTCAGGAGATTCAGCATATATTCTGGCCTCAATCGCGTGACCCTTTGAGACGATATCGGACTGCGAAAAGCGGAGCTTGTGACCCGCAGCGATATGAAGCTGTTCGGCAACAATGTCGATGCCGGTGACCATCTCGGTTACGGGATGCTCAACCTGAAGCCTGGTGTTCATCTCAAGGAAGTAGAATTCACTTCCATCAAAGATGAACTCGACAGTTCCCGCATTTCGATAGTTGGCGCTACGAGCGATGCCGACCGCCATTTCGCAGACCCGTTTCCGCAGCTCCGGCGACAAGGCAGGTGAGGGCGTCTCCTCAATGATCTTCTGGAAACGGCGTTGCACCGAGCACTCTCTTTCGAAGAGGTGGACCACGTTTCCGAAGGAATCGGCTAGCACCTGCACTTCGATGTGGCGCGGGCGTTCAGCATAGCGTTCGACGTAAAGTCGGCCGTCCCCGAAGTACCGCTGCCCCTCCCGGCGTGTTTGAGCAATCGCGTCGTCGAGAAGTTCGAGATTGCGCACAATCCGCATACCCTTGCCGCCGCCGCCCGCTGACGGTTTGATTAGCAAAGGGAGGCCAAGGGCTCGCGCTCTAGAAAGGAAGGTCTCTGGATCGTCTTCTTCGACGGCTGAAGGCGCGACGGGAAATCCACTTTGCTGAACAAATCTGCGGCCGCGGATTTTATCACCCATTAGATCGATGCTTTCGGAAGTGGGCCCGACGAAGGCAATGCCTGCCCTGGCAACGGCTCTCGCGAAGTCAGCGCTCTCCGATAGAAAGCCATAGCCGGGATGCAAGGCGCCGGCACCTGCTCTGACGGCGCAAGCGATGACTTGCTCGGCATCAAGATAGGCCGCGCTCGGTGAGCGACCCTCGATGACAATCGCTGCGTCCGCCATAGAAACGGCCGGCGTGCCCGCATCGACGTCGTGGTAGACGATAGCTGATCGTAGCCCTAACTTGCGCAACGTCTTGATGATGCGCACAGCTATCTCGCCCCTATTGGCGATAAGAACTGTATTGAAGGGCAGGATCTGCATCCGCGTACTCGTCCAAGGAGGGGGGAATCACGACGTTCGAGAGCTGTTGGGTCTACGAGCAGCTGTCCGTACCAGTCACATAAAGGTGAAAATCCCCGCGACTGTCCTTTGGAGGCTGGAAACGCCGACCGGGACCATCAAAGGTATGAGCTGAAGTCATTTCGAGCTTGATTTTGCTTTTGCACTTTCATGCACTGAGATCACGTAGCGACACTGGTCACTCAAGCTGGTGAACTTGGTTCGAAGACAAGAAGTGATAGCCTCGACATCCGGGATGGCACTGCTGCACAGCCGAAACACGTCCGGGGTGCAAGCCTTCTGCTCATCCGCCGTCGCTTGTCGATCTCCGGCGATTGCGCATTCAAAGGTTAGAGAATTCAAAGCCGCAAAAACAATGAAAACCATGAGGTGGCAACCTGCTCGATAGGCCCGATCAGGTAGGGGACGCTGCATTCGGTTCACGAAATCCTCTTTGATGGTGAGTTGTGCCGTGTTGAGTGTCGTGCACGACACTCAACAAAGGAGGCCAAAGGCTCAGATTAGCGACGTTCCCGGCAAGAGGCCCATTTGAAGGTGGAAGTCGGAGCGATGGTGTTGGCCGTCGGTGCGATCGCCGTCACTGCAAGGTGAGCTCGAACGCATCCGAAAATGGCAGATGACAGACACGTGCTAAACTCGGCTCGGGACGCCAGTTAGCTGCACGTCGTTCATTTCCATCACAATGTTCTGTGTCGGGCACGCGCGTAACGCGTAGGGTTGGTGCTGTACCGGACACCTATCCGGTTTGTGACGATGAGTACGATACGACATTGTATGTGTGTCTGGATCCTGATGATGTCGTGCGGCGAGACCTGGACAGGCTAGACATTGACGATCCCTAAACGACTTCGAGCGTCGGCCTCGCCGGAGACCACCGCCACTTGTTCGATACCTTACAATTTGACGCTACGTACGATTCAAGCCTTCCGAGCGGCTTACTTGATGAAATTGTGTGAATTCGTATGGCAGCGGCAGGCGTATCATTTGCGACAATGTCTAGAGGCAGGGCGAAAGGAAAAAATGAGAGACGACTTCGCGGCTCACCCCGCGAAATCACAGTGCATCGTGGCCGATCCTGGTAAGCGATCGTTTTGATCGCACCTTCTTGTGGCGCGAGGATAGGCGAGGTTAACGATTTCTTTGAAGGGATCGGCTCGTGGCAGCGGCTGTTGCCATCGCGTTGTTCCGATGCTGGGACAATCGGTTGGACCTCAAAGATTAAGGTTTGTCCGTTGCGTACGGACTACGGCGTCAATGCGCGACGCGCCTTCGTTGCACGTATGGGGCAGCTATTGAATTTCCGTCGGTGCTGACTGAGAGCAAGTGTCGTGCTCGGCGCGCCCCCTTATCTCAATGTGCCCGAGCCGCAATCCAGCAGTTCGCGCAGCAGAGATCGATGCCCTGCAGCGACGTCTGGAGTGGGTGACCGATCAGACAAGTCGCGGGTCCAGAACAGTCCATCATCGAAGTCCCTCGTGCCGAATCAGCTCGGCGCGAGGGAATCAGAACCCGCTGATTAGACGGACTCTACGACTCTATCTGCACTCCGGGTCGACCAAGCAAAAAAAGGTTCGGCAGACCCATTCCATCTCCGGGCTGGCGCTGCAAAGATCGAACGTATCGGCGACCTGCGCATTGGTGTCGACCGGTGCTGCGGCCTCAGCGACAAAAGTCGGCTCCGTCGCTGCAATCGTTATGGCGGTCGCAGTCACAAACAAGAATGTTTTCATCGATCGTCACTTCTTTAGCTAAACCCACCCGTCCTTCTGCTTAACAGAGCCAACGCAAAACACAAATCTAACGTTACGTCAGGTTACATCTGGAGATTATTACTCATCAACGCAGGTTTCCGATGGCGTATTGGGCTCGGCTTCCGATCGCGCTCGCGTAGTTGGGTTTTGGCGATTGGAAGCGGGATTACGGCCGCGGCAGGTCGAGGCCGCGCAACATTCTTGTATGCTGCGCTCTTTAGAAGACGCAGCGCGAGGGATCGCCGATCGTTCGACTGATCCCGGGGAAGCCAGGTCGACTGTCCTTTTCGTCAAGGAAGAGGTGATCATCGTCGCTTTCCGGGCTGCACACGCTGCTGCCGCTCGACGATTGCCTCTATGCGGGGCCAACCGACCATCCCGCGTCTGACGCGGTCATCCCAGCATCGCTGCCTCCAGCGCCATGTCATCTGCCGATTGCCGGAGGTCAAAGCGATCCGGAGACGTTGCGAGACATGAAAGAGTTGGCCGCTCAGTCGCAAGACGACACCACGCGTGGGTCAAACGGAAAACGGTCCGTTCTACGTCCGCCCGCGCGCCGTGAACGAGAACGACGAACTAAGCAGAGACGGTCGCATGAGAGGCGGCAGCGCTTGCGAGGCGAGCCGAAGAGTTGCTGTCAGCGCACCTCCGCGTCCGCAAGATTGGGAGGTCATGTGCGCAGGCTTAGCAATGGGTCACGGTTGGAGCCAATTAGATTTGGTGGTGACCTGAGGAAAAGCTTGAAATGCACATAACGTCACATTGTAGGTTCGGAGCGCGAAACATTAAAGGTAGCCACCATGCTTCAATCGCAATTGCATTCGCTCTCCACTTACGCGCTCGGCATAGAGCACGGTATCATACCAGGCGACTATCCCGTAGGTGCCAAATGCGGCGTGTCTAAGAACGAACAGGAGGAGGCTGAAAATATATGGGCCTACTGCTTCTCACCTCAGGATCGGATCAAGTACATTCGCAAGAATCGTTCGCAGTTTGAATTTCACGACTACAGCCAGATGGTCGGGGTCGTGCGGGGCCGCTGCTTCACCGGTTCCGCCTCGGAGCTGGTCAACTGGCGCCGTCGATTCAGGGTATGGGCATGGCGCGCTGTCTTATTGTTCTGTGTGGCGACGTGGGTAGCCATTGTCCTCGCCGTAATTCGAGCGGCCGGTTGAACGTTGGCAATTGAGCCACTACGAGCAAAGCAACACATTAGTTCGGATCGATAGAGTGCCGAGAAGCCGCGGAAGCATCTGCTAGTCTGCATTTGCGGGCGGCGTTCGGTTGCGCCAAAAGCTCGCCAAGCGATGTGTCGTTCATTACCCACCGGGGCGGATAGCCGGCATGGATGATGCTGCGGCTTATATGAGTGTATCTGCGATGCCGGGAAGGAAGTCCTGCTTTGGCGTGAACTTGGAGATTGGGCGGCGAGATCAGGTGCCGCCGCTGTACTAAAACGTCGTCTTGTCGAGCCACCCCACGCTGAGGCGAAAGCAGCTCGACGTCTCTTTTGCAAAATCATGTGCTCTATCTCATAGCGATGGCAAGGCCATCAGCTATATCATGCGGCAGCTACGACAGCGATAATCAACTTAACAAGAAGTCCAAGTTCGACTCGAGTAAAAGATGTGCGTCCTAAAATGAGTCTGGCGATCTCTGTTCGGTTGGAAGGAGTTCGCATGCTTGGGGGTAATGCCAAGACTGCTTCATCGAAAAGCCGTCCCAGTGTCAGAAGCTCTTGTGGCTCGTATAGCTTGCCGTACTCCTGCTCCAGACGGCTCGCGCCCTCTTTGATTGCCGCACTGTCGGCTTGTTCGTCGATTTCCGGGCATAGGCCGAGCTTCGCCGCTACGAGTTCGTTTGTAAGTGCATCGAGGAGCCGGGTCGCCTCGAGTGCGCTCTCGTCCTCGCAGATCAGCCTTGCAACCTCTTCAATTTGTAGCTCGATCCTCTGCTTAAGATATTGAATACGCGAATTGCAGGGATGAAGGTGCTCAGCACGTTCTCGAGGCGGCGGTGCTGTGGGGATATTTGGATCGGTATCGGCTTTCAGTTGAATGGGCGATGAGTGGGCGAAAGCGCGTAGAGGAAGGACAAAATATCGAAGGAGCTGCGAAAAGAAACAAACCACTATCTCCCGATAAGCTTGGTTCAGGCCCTCAACTGGCCTGGATTTTCTAGGCACGTACGTTGTCATAGTCATGGCTGCCTCATGTATCGTTCTGGCACACGGATCTTCTGTTGCGCAGCGCTGGCCTGCAGCCCGCGTGAGGATGCCGCTTGACGAGACCTGCCGATAACCGTTCGAACGGCCCTTCTGAAGCCTTGCTGTTGAGCAGGTGGCGAACGAGGCCACCTGGAGGAACTGCCCTCAACAGCCGACGATTAATCCTCACGACCTGCTCCATCCCCGAGCTCAACCGCCGCGTTGACTAGCAGTGTTCCTCAGGTTCGGTAAAATAGATTGTTATGATGGAGCGCATTCACCTCATGGATAGAACGGTGCGACAATGACTCCATCGCGGATTACGTCCACGGCAGTCAACCGCCGGGCTCGTTGCGGCACACAATTCGACCGCGTCTGGTCGAGCTTTGCGCTGGGAGCTGCCGAACGTTGAGGCGGCGGTGCTACGCCCTCGAAGTGCTTTTGTATCGGCGGCGTAGGTTGGGCACTATGGCTTTTGACAAGTGTTTCTGTCGCGCGTCTCGATCAGCGCCTCTGGTTTTTGCAGGGCTAAGTAGAAACAGATTGAGTTTTCAGCAGACCTGAGCGTGGCGGTGCTCCGAGAACAATTCGCGACATTAATCCAAAGTCTTGCACAATCCAGCGAATGCCTGTCGCGATAACAATAATGGTCACACCAAGCGAAATCGCGACCGCGATCCTGGTCGATGGATCCCAGAGCTCTCCAAACTGGACCAGGTCCATGAGACGAAAGACGCTTCCTTGAAGGAGATAAAGTAGCAGGGTGCTCTGACCCAGGTCTACCGCGATAAAGCGAGCTATCCGACTTGAACCACAAAAGTTCCAGCATCGCAGCATCACTTCCGCGGCGACAGCTGAGGCTGCTGCAGAGCCAACGAACATAAGCGATACTTGTTTGGCCGACTGTGCATCGTGAATCAGAACTAGATTGCTATAGGCATAAGTCTCCTTGTCCCAAGCCAGGAAGCATACGCAAGCGAGACCAAAGAGCAAGAGAAGCAAAAGGGACTTGTGACATAAGAGGGCGCTCGTCCGCCAGTCAGAAGACTTGGCGAGCACGAACCCGAGGCAAAAGAACGGATAAGTGTACCTGATCAAGGGGAATATCGAAAATGTGACCGGCGCGAGTGCGATCAGGACCGCAGATACGGATACCATCCATGTCGACCGCAGATTAGCAGCGATGAGAAGTCCAACGAGAAGAAAAGAAGCAAACGTTGCCCATATAAACCAGTATGTGCCAGCGAACTCCCTTGGGAATTCCAGCGCACCGTTTACTACGCTTGGCGCGGGCGAAAATGCGGCCAACTTAACCGTTTCCATGAGCGTGCCCCAGAACAGCATAGGCAGCAGTAGCTGCACCGCGCGTTCCTTGACGCTGCGAGTGAAAGATTTTCGCAAAAGTGCGCCCGAGGACAGATATCCGCTAATCGCCATGAAGAGGGGCATGTGAAACATGTAGATCGACTTGAAGTATGGTGAATACCAATACTGATTATCTCTGTAGACGACATATTGTAATAGGTGTCCCACGATCACCAGAATGATGAGGATGCCTTTAGCGAAATCAAAACCCAGATTTCTGTCGGCTGAGCGCGAGTTGCGTTCTGTCGACGCTCTTGGTGTCTTGTCAGTATCAAGCTCTCTAACCATTGTTCCGTGCGCACGCCGTTGGCAGGTTGTCCGCTTTTGGTTCTGCCCTATTTCCATTCTCAATGGAAGATGACCTCAACGCTTGAGAGCGGCGAGGATGTAGGAAGCGGGATGCTTTTTGGGTAAATTCAAGGCTCTCTGGATGCGGCCGGATCGGCCGTGATAGCACTCAGACCTTTGTCAATCCGGGACGTGCAACGCATCTAGCACATTGGCTAATCGGCTTCGTCGCGCACTTTGTATCTCCTCCAGACATCTTGCGGGGAAACGTTCGTGGTGTCGCCGCATCAAGACCGAATTCACGTGTTGTCCGTGCTCAGCTCTCGCGATCGCACTCGCGGCGCCTTGAAAGCGGCATTGGGCACTCGTCGAGCGGATCACGTTTGGATTGCGCATCAAGTCGTGTCCCTTGCGAGAGCGGTGCAAGCGATTATGAATTCTTGCGGGCCGCAATCGCCTCATGGTTGTATCTCAAACCAATGCGAGAAGTGGGCGAATGGCGCACCGTCCTTGCGTTTCTGAGGGCGGCTTCCTCCCGTGCAGGATTAGCGTCCCACCTCGGATCGCTACAGATAAAGGGAGATCCGAGAGGCTCCTCAGCGAGCAGAAATTGTCATGTTGCGTGATATATGGCAGGTTCTAACTGAGCGTAATATCATCGACCGGACGGTCGAATGTCGCAGGAAAAGCCGCCTCAGTTCGACATGGAAAGACATGACGATTCGGCGGTCCTCTGGGAAGACGGTGATTGCGTCTTCTGCCGCGCATGGCGTCGGACCGCAGATGGTGACCGACAACCAGTTCTAATTGTGCGACCGGCTACATTGCATCCTCCGCGTGCTGCGCTTGACCGCCTGGCTCATGAATATGAACTAGGGGAACGGCTCGGGGGGAAATGGGCGGTGCGGCCCCTGGAGCTAGTCCGCGACGGTGGCCGAACCACTCTGGTTCTGGAGGATCCGGCCGGTGAACCCCTGGTTCACTTGCTGGGCGCACCTCTGGAGTTGGACTGCTTTCTGGGACTGGCGGTTAGCATTACGGCAACTCTCGGTAGTATTCACCGGAGCGGCTTGGTCCATAGAGACGTGAAGCCGGCGCATATTCTGGTGAATTGTCCAGACGGAGAGGCCCGGTTCACCGGCTTTGGTCTTGCTTCGCGTCACCCGCGCGAGCGGCAGGCGAGCGAACCGCCCGAGTTCATCGCGGGCACACTGCCCTACATGGCGCCCGAACAGACGGGACGAATGAACCGTTCGATCGATTCCCGCAGTGACCTCTACTCACTTGGCGTCACGTTCTACGAGATGCTCACAGGTGCCTTGCCGTTCGCCGCGTTAGACCCAATGGAGTGGTTCCATTGTCATATCGCGAGAAAACCAATAGCACCGAGCGACAAATCCGAAAGCATCCCGGAGCAGCTCTCCCAGATAGTGATGAGGTTGCTGGCCAAGGCCGCGGAGGATCGTTATCAGACGGCCGCCGGCCTCGAGCACGATCTTCGGCGCTGTCTCGTCGAATGGTCAAGCTACCGATGTATCGAACCATTTGAGCTAGGCGAACAGGATACACCAGATCGCCTGCTGATCCCCGAGAAGCTCTACGGGAGAGGCTCCGAGATCGAAGCGCTGCTCGCCGCTTTCGATCGAGTCGTCAAGAGTGGCGCGCCAGGGTTGGTACTTGTCGCCGGCTACTCCGGCATCGGCAAGTCGTCCGTCGTCCATGAGCTGCATAAAGCTTTAGTGCCCTCGCGCGGGGTCTTCGCGTCCGGCAAATTTGATCAATTCAAGCGCGACATTCCCTACGCGACGCTAGTTCAGGCGTTTCAGGGTGTTGTCCGGCCTCTTCTCGGCAAAAGTGACGCTGAGCTCGCGATCTGGCGCAACGCACTCCTGGATGCGCTTGGTCCGAACGGACGGCTGATGACAGACCTAATTCCCGACCTACGGCTGATCATCGGCGAACAGCCTGCCGTTCCGGAGCTTCCGCCCCAGCAAGCGCAAACTCGATTCCAGCTGGTATTTCGCCGGTTTGTCGGCGTCTTCGCCCGCCAGCACCATCCGTTGGTGATCTTCTTGGACGATTTGCAGTGGTTCGATGCGGCAACACTTGACATGCTCGAGCATCTCCTGACAGAGGCCGATTTGCAACTGCTGCTCATCGGTGCGTATCGGAGTAACGAGGTTGATTCCAGCCATCCTCTGAAACGCAAGCTCGATAGCATTAGCAGCGCGGGCAGGAACGTGGAAGAGATCACGCTTCTGCCACTCACCCCCCGGCATGTCGAGCAGCTGGTCGCGGATGCATTTCGCTGCGAGCCGAAGCGCGCAGCACCACTCGCGCAGCTGGTTCACCAGAAGACTGTGGGCAATCCGTTCTTTGTCATTCAGTTCATTTCTGCACTTGCCGAAGAGGAGCTGTTGACCTTCGATCACAACGCGGCGCGCTGGTCTTGGGATCTCGAACGCATCCACGAAAAGGGGTACACCGATAACGTAGTGGACCTGATGGTCGGGAAACTCACCCGCCTACCAGCCGCAACGCAGAACGCGCTACAGCAACTCGCCTGTTTCGGTAACATCGCCGAAACATCGGAACTTTCAATTGTTTTCGGGACTTCCAAGGCGCGGGTGCACGCGCTTCTATGGCCGGCGATCCATCAGGATCTAGTCGAGCGGCACGCAGACACGTACAGCTTCATTCACGATCGAATTCAGGAGGCGGCCTACTCGTTGGTCCCGGAGGAATCGCGCGCTCCAGCTCATCTGCGGATTGGCCGGATGCTCGCGGCACATACATCTCCGGAGAGCCGTCGCGCGGCTATCTTTAATATTGTTAATCAGCTCAATCGAGGTCTGTCCCTAATAACCTCCAGTAAGGAGCGGGAGCAGCTCGCAGAATTCAACCTGATCGCCGGCCAGCGTGCCAAAGCGTCCGCAGCTTACGCATCTGCGCTCACATACCTGATCGCAGGTATTGCGCTGCTCGCGAAAGACTCGTGGCTAAATCAACGCGACTTAACCTTCGCACTGGAGCTGAACCGGTCCGAATGCGAATTCCTGACCGGCGAGCTGGATGCCGCGGAGGAGCGCCTATCCGCGCTTTCCAGGCGTGGTATGGATGCGGTCGAACAAGCCAGTGTAGCCTGCTTGCGAATCGATCTGTATCTAACGCGCGGCGACCTCGAGCGCGCGGTGGCGGTGGGTCTCGATTATCTCCGCGGCGTCGGGCTTGAATGGTCGCCACGTCCAACGGAGGAGGAGGCTCTATCCGAATATCAGCTGATGTGGTCCAAGATCACTGATGGCCAGATTGAAAGGATAGCAGATCTGCCTTTAATGAAAGACGAGACGTGCCTTGCTATTTTAACGGTCTTGACGCGGATCCTTCCTCCCGCGGTATTTACTGATGCCAACCTGTCCACGTTAGTCATATGCCGAGCGGTGAATCTTAGCCTCGACTACGGCAACTCTGATGCTTCGTGCGCACACTACGCTTGGCTTAACAGGGTCTTAGGTGGCCGCTTCGGCGATTATCAGGCGGCTTATCGATTTGGTCTGCTCGCCTGCGATCTCGTCGATCGTCACGGGTTGAGCCGCTTTCAGGCTCCGGTCTATCTAGCCGTCGGATCGACTGTGATCCCTTGGACCAAACACCGGGGCAGTCGCGATTTGATATCGCGATCGTTGAAGGCGGCCACTGAAGTCGGCGATCTCATTTATGAGGCCTACAGTCTGGCCCATTTGACTTCAAGCATGATAGCCGAGGGCGATCCTCTGGAAGGTATACAGCGCGAAATAGAGAGAAACCTCGCCGCCGCTCGTAAGATGAAGTTCCGCTTCGCAGCCGACATTATACATCTGCAGCTTGGACTCGTTCGCACCATGCGTGGCCTCACGCGCACATTCGGCTGCTTTGATGACGAAGAAATTAACGAATTGGCTATCGAGCGCTCGCTCGAGCAAGGACCGCAGGCACCCGCCCTTGGTGCTATTTATTGGATCCGTAAGCTCCAGGCGCGTTTCCTAGCCGGTGACTATGTCGCTGCAATCAATGCGAGGTCAAAGGCAGAGCCTCAAATGTGGACCATACCGACAGAAGGCTCAACAGCGGAATTCCACTTCTACGGTGCGCTGTCTCACTCTTGCCATTGCGACGGTTCAGCCGCGAGTGAAGTACAACTGCATCGAGATATCATAAGCGCCCATCACAAACACCTTCAGGCGTGGGCGATGAATTGCCCTGAAAATTTTGAACACCGAGCTGCTTTGGTTTCAGCCGAAATCGCACGGATTGACAATCGTGACGCAGAAGCAATGCGCCTCTACGAACTCTCCATACAATCCGCAGCGGTTAATGGTTTTGTTCACCATGAAGCGATCGCCTGCGAACTTGCGGGGCGGTTTTATGCTGCGCGTGGGTATGAGAGGATCGCAAAGACATATCTGAGAGATGCACGCTTCAACTATTTGCGTTGGGGAGCGGATGGCAAAGTGCGTCAACTTGGCGAGTTGTATCCCTATCTGAATGAGGAGGATGCAACTCGAGCCTTGTCCGGCACAAGCATAGGGGCGCCGATTGAGCATCTCGACCTTGCTACGGTGATCAAAGTCTCGCAGGCGGTTTCTGGTGAGATTGTCCTGCAAAGGCTCATTGATAAGCTCATGCGCACCGCAATTGAGCAGGCCGGTGCCGAGCGAGGTCTTTTGATTTTGCTCCGTGGCAATGAACCGCGGATCGAAGCAGAGGCGACAACGGCCAGTCAATTGCTTCTTGTGCATATGCATGAGCAAGCAGTGACCGCGGCAGCTCTCCCAGAGTCGGTGCTCCATTACGTCATGCGCACCGGTGAAAATGTCATTCTCGATAATGCCGCCGTCCAATCTCCATTTGCTAACGACCCCTATATCCGCGCACGCGGGTCGCGCTCCGTTCTGTGCCTTCCGCTAATCACTCAAGCCAAGCTCATCGGCATGCTCTACCTCGAAAATAACTTGGCGGCTGGCATCTTCGCGCGGGCCCGGAGTTCGGTGCTAAAGCTGCTTGCCTCGCAAGCTGCGATAGCGCTCGAAAACAGCCGTTTGTACCGTGATGTTCAGGAACGTGAAACGAAAATCCGGCGCCTGGTCGACGCCAACATTATCGGAATCTTTTTCTTCAGCCATGAGGGGGACATCCTCGAGGCTAATCATGCCTTTCTCGAGATAGTTGGTTACGACCGAGAGGATCTCGTCGCGGGCCGGATACGCTGGAGCGATCTAACTCCGCCAGACTGGAAAGAGCGCACTGCGCGCGCTCAGACAGAGATCCATTTTACAGGAGCTGTCCAAGCTTACGAAAAGGAGTACGTCCGAAAGGACGGTACTCGCGTCCCGGTGCTGATCGGGGCGGCCGCGTTCAACGAGCAACAAGGTGTCGCTTTTGTCGTCGACTTGACCGAACGCAAGCGGGCGGAAGCCGAAGCCCGCGAAAGCGAGCGGCGGTATCGCGAGACCCTAATCGATCTCGCACACGCCAATCGCCTCACCACAATGGGACAACTGACCGCCTCGATTGCGCATGAAGTCAACCAGCCGATCGCGGGCGTCATCAGCAACGCCGGGGCCGGGCTAAACTGGCTCAATGCTCAGCCGCCTAACTTAGAGCGGGTGCGGCAGACATTCGGTTTGATTATCAGAGATGGTACGCGAGCTGGAGAAATCATCGATCGGATTCGCGCGCTCATCAGGAAGTCGCCTCCACAGAAGGCCTCTTTGGCGATCAATGATGTGGTACTTGAAGTTATAGCCATGACTCGCGCAGAGGTGATGAAGAATAGTGTCTCAGTGCAAACGCAACTCGGGGAAGCCTTGCCGCTCATTCTGGCGGATCGAGTTCAACTCCAACAAGTGATTATCAATTTGATCATCAACGCAGCCGAGGCGATGAGCGGAGCAAAGGAGGGAGCGCGGGAGCTGTTGATTAGCACAGCTAGATCTGACTCAACTGGCGTACTGGTCAGCGTGCGAGATTCTGGTCCAGGATTGGGCTCGAATAGTGTGGAGCACCTCTTTGAGGCCTTCTACACCACCAAAGCGCAGGGTATGGGCATGGGCCTAGCCATCTGCCGTTCAATCATCGAGGCCCACGGAGGCCGGATGTGGGCGAGCGCGAAAGAGGCTCGTGGCGCCGTCTTTCAGTTCACGTTGCCTATAGAGCCGGGCGATACCGATCCCGCTCTACATGCCGATGGAATACCAGTTGCATGAGATGCGATGGGGGCGAAAAAAGAGTCTCGGCAAAGTCCGATCGCAAGCGTCCATGCGGCTTCCAAAACAATCCTGCCCTTGCTCGGTCGACCTTGCCGCCGGGATAAATTGCAGGGGGCCAGTTGGAGCGAATCGAGCTACGTTCCGGCAACGAGGTTTGGCGGGCGTTCCACATTTTCACCTAGCGTTGTCGCGGACCAAGTCTCAAGGGATTTAGCGAAGCCGTCGCGGTTTCGTTGCGCGCGATCGCCGCGAACGCGCAAAGAGAAGCAAAATGCCTTGCGCTTTGGCGCGAATCAGGTGGTGCTGGCTCTTGCGTTCGTGCTTGCACAGCTACAGACGACGCTCGAGGCTGTCGCATACGCGACCAGCGCCAACCCGGATCTGGGTTGGACACTCCATCAGCCATGTTAAGTGCATCGCTCGCCCTGCCGTTCGGATCCGGCATTCCCATCCGGTTTATCGTCTGGACGAACTGCTGCCTAGAACTGGAGATTCCAGGCGTAGGCTCATCCCGACGAGGCCGCGCCAATCTTCCTCTTGGCTCGTGTTAAAAGAAAGTACTGGTTGTCAGACCGGTTCACTTCTCCGCGGACGGACTTGGTACGAGCTCTCTTTGATAACTAAGTCATTGAATATATTGTGTATTACGTTATTTCGCGATTTTAATGTAACGGGCTTACTTTATTCCATTGGTTATACTATTTCCGCGAAAACAGTATAACGGGGGCCTGCCATGCGCAAAGCCAACGATATTACATACCAGACGCTCTATTCCGAATTGGTCCAGCGCAGCCTCGACGATAGCTCCACCTCCAGTTCTCTTCGAACGGTCGGTTCGTGGCAGTCGAGGTCAAGGGCAAGAAATATTGGTACTTCGACACGCCCAGGCCCGGAAGGCGGCGGCCAGGACCGCCGCTATGTTGGTCCGGTGGACGATTCCGAAATCACCAAGAGGGTCGAGGCGTTCAAGGATTTGAAGGCCGACCTGAAGGGACGTCGCCGTCTCGTCTCCACATTGACGCGAGAGGCCTATCTGCCGCACGCCTTACCAATGACTGGCCAAGTGGTGGAGGCGCTGGCGAAAGGCTGGCTTCTTCCGCATGAGGGGAGTGCTTGTCGGCACAGTTGCCTACCAATGCTACTCCGCCGTGCTCGGCAGGCGGCTCGATGCGGCCGCGATGCAGACCGGCGACGCCGACTTTGCACAGTTTCACGAAACCTCGGTCGCCATCAAGGACTCCATGCCTCCCATTCTAGAGGTGCTTCGACAGGTTGACACGACCTTCCCGGAGGTTCCGAGCCAGGCCGACGGAAGGGTCTCCACCCAAGTTCGTATCGAGGGATAACTCCAAGGTGGAGTTCTTGACGCCGAACCAATGGTCCGATGATCAGGCGGGCAAGCCTGTCCCGATGCCAGCGTTGGGCGGGGCGGCGGCACTTCCGCTCCGTTTCCTTGACTACCTGATCCACCAGCCCATCCGCGCGGTCCTGCTGCATGGTGTGGGCGTGCCGGTTCTCATTTCGTCGCCAGAAAGATACGCCATCCATAAGCTCATCATCGGATCTCGCCGCAAGGAGGATCGCGATGCGACCGCAAAGAGTTCGAAAGATCGGCTTCAATCCAGATCGATCATCGAGGCAATGATTGCGAACCGGCAGCACGCTGATGTCGCCGCCGCGTTTGCGGAAGCATGGGATCGCGGCGATCAATGGAAAGCCGCAATCCGCACCAGCATCGCGACGATGACTTCCGAACTTCGCTCCGATCCGAACTAGAGAAGGGCATCACGCAGCTTGGGTTGGACCTGGCCCAATGCGCAACTAAGCTCTCCGAAGGGGAAACTTTTACAACGCGATCAAAATGAGTTGCTGATGGCAGCCGAGTAGAGCCTCGATCCGCAGGCGCCACATCGCTTTCGGCCGCAATTGCGGCGGCAGCTTTAGTTTGGCCCCAACGTGATCGGTTCGGCCATGGCTGCACCGCCGACCATGATGTAGCTGTTGGCTTGCCGATCACGCCAACGATCATCGATCGTGACCTGGGTACCGCGGGTGTCATCTCCATGACTATCAGTGGTTCGATGTGCTGCGCGTAGCTTGCAGCTCGTGGGCACAGGTAAGGACTTCCCCATCAGTTTCCCAAAAACGTGCGGTGCAAACGCAACTTGCGGAAACCTTGCCGCTCAGTCTGGCGGATCGAGCTCGTCTCCAACAAGTGGCTATCAATTTGATCATCAACGCGGCCGGGGCAATGAGCGGAGCAAAGGAGAGAGCGCGGGAGCTCTTGATTAGCACGGCTAGATCTCGCTCGACTGGCATACTGGTCAGAGTGCGACATTCTGGTCCAGGATTAGATTCGAATACCTGCTTCAGGCCTTCACCAAAGCCCAGGATATTGGTATGGGACTGGCCATCTGTCGTTCAATCATTGAGGCCCAGGGCGTTGGACGGGCTCTCTGGTGAACGGAAGTTGTGGTGACGTCGAGGTGCCCTTTGCATCCCGCATTGAGCGGCGATGTACGCGCGTGTAGGCGGCGCGCCCGATCCAGGATACAGCAACCGAAGGTAGATAATCTTTTCTGCTGTGTTCTTTACACCGGATCGTGCGCACTCTTGTCGAGCAGACCGGCCTCGATCATCCCCTGATGAATGCGCGTGATCTCCGATCGCTCAATCTTCACCAGCGGCGGGCGCACTACTGCGCGCGGCAATTTACCGCACAGCACCAGCGCTTCTTTCATGCGGTTGTGCATGTCGACAAATGGATCAGCGTAGAACACTCGCATCAGCGGTTCGATGCGGTTGTTGAGCTGCCTTGCCTCGACGAAGTCGTTGCCCTTCACCGCGCGGAATAGGCGCGCTTGCAATTCTGGGATCACGCTGCCGGAGCCTGACAGCAATCCATTGCAGCCGAGCACCAGGGAAGATAACAGCCAGGCACTATGCGTGGTGAGCACATTCACGGGCCGCGGCAGATTCTGCAGCGTGCGCACGTGCCACTCGTGATGCGGCACGTTGCCGATCCAGTCCTTGATGGCGCGGATGGTCGGTACCTCCGCGCACAGCTTCAGCAGCGTGTCCTTCGGATAGCCTTGACCGGTCGCGAGCGGATACTGGAACGCGATCAGCGGCAGGTCGGTCGCGTCGGCGATGCGCTTGAAATGTGCGAGCACCATTTCCGGCGACTGGCCGAGGGTGAACAGCGCCGGCGGGAATACCAAGAGTGCGGAAGCGCCGCCTTGTGTTGCCATGCGCGCAACGCGCGCCGCCTCAAGGCTGCCGTCGGCCCAGATGCCGTTGATCAGCGGCAGCTTGGTTCCGATCTCGTCCTGCGCGATGTCGAGCACCCGGCGCTGTTCGTCGAAACTGCAAGAGCCAACCTCGGTCGAGTGCGCATTGACGGTGATGGCCGAGAGGTCTTGCACAGAGGCGACGTCTCGAAGGTGCTTACGGAAACTCACCTCGTCGATGGTGAGATCTTCATCAAATGGCAGCAGCACCGCCGGAATCACGCCGTGCGGGACATAGTTCACATGTCGGGGCGTGGCCCGCCTCCTATTCCTCATTATTTTCCGGCGTGAGCAAAGCAAACCGACTCGGAACCGCGGAAATGGGCGCCGAATTTCTATCCAGATTCCATGCCGTCTCGCGTGACCGCCAAATTGTACTGCCCGCCTTCAAGGCAGGCGAATTCCGACGAGAAGCGGCTGACGGCGGCGCGCATAAGGCGCGCCATCTTATAGCATGTCGGTAAGGATGGCCGCCAGACAGACGAAGGCGACACCGTTTGCAAACCGATCGCCAGCTTCTTGACCAAAATCAGTCAGTTGTTTTCCATCAGGCCGTAGCCGTTCCTTTGGCAGATAGAACCGATAGGCCCCCCAATCCTGGCTCGCCCAGCAGCATCGAAGAGCTGTCGCCACCCGAGTTGATACCCATCCTAAAAATTCCCAACAAAAACGTCGTATCCAGCCAGTTGAGCGGCGATCTAAGTAAAAAAAGTTTGGCCGCTCACCTGCAGAAAGCACGGCTCCGTTCGGCGCCACGATATAGAGCCAAGCCCAAGACAAATTGCATGCCAGTTCGATTGCTGACCTGCCCAAACTCTTACGGATGATGCGCCCGGGGTCTTGAGCTCGAATGAGCGCCTCCACAATATCCATGATGTAGATGCGGTACATCAATACAATGAATTTTACCAACCTTGTTGGATGTCGCATAAGAAGACGTCGGTTTGGAGAAAAGCCTCGGTCCCATCAGAATGATTATCGATCTTTGCCTAGGCGAGGAGAAACATTTTGGGTGTACGTCAGGCATCGAGCCACGCGCTGCAGTCTGGCCACTCACCTAGTGCCGCGCGGGTTCGGCGCGGCCGGCACCGCCCAAAGGGTTGGCCGTTGTTCTCCAAATCCTTGTATCGGGCCGAGCATTAGGCCGAATTCCTTGGACTCTGGTTCAATTGAACAGAAGAAAGAAACGCCAAATTTTGCTCGGAACGGACATTGGCCTTTTGTGGCTTAAGGTTAGCGGCGAATGCCCTCGCCGCAAATGGACCATCGGTGGTAGCCTCCTGCTGCCGATGGAAGCCGGCGCGATGTTAGCAGCGTCGCTCCTCCCTAGACTGACTTTGCCCGGCCACTGAATGTGGCCGGGCCTCTTTTGTGTGCCGAGCGTGAGGGACAGCGTTGAGGCGGAGGTTTCGTAAATAAGCTATGCGCTTCGTTCTAACAGCAAGTGGCACCTCTGTTGTCGAGTTGGTCCTCCATGAATGAATCTCAGCGCAGCCAACGATCATGAAGTTCATTTTGGTAAATCACAGGACGCCAAGCAGTTCGACTATCTGCGCCGAGTGTCATCGATGCTTGGAGACAGGTTACTTGCGAGATATGTCCACGCGACAGCCCTATTGTGACTACGATTGTTATCTTCGTTACCGGGAGAAGATGCTATGCGTCCCATGGCTTGCGATAAAATGCGGCATCCATCGGCTCGCGCATGACTAT
The DNA here is from genome assembly GCF_059803455.1 of Bradyrhizobium sp. UFLA05-108. Classification (NCBI taxonomy): domain Bacteria; kingdom Pseudomonadati; phylum Pseudomonadota; class Alphaproteobacteria; order Hyphomicrobiales; family Nitrobacteraceae; genus Bradyrhizobium; species Bradyrhizobium sp. UFLA05-108. Next base: position 41,026 of record NZ_JBANAZ010000076.1, read on the forward strand.
TCGAATTGCATCGAAGCGGTCGTTTGCTTTGCTGTTTTCACGTGCTGGTATTCGATCGCTCTTACCGAAGGCGCGCTGCGGCTTGGGGAAATGGGACTGCTGAAGCGACCTCGCGCGTAAGCGTGCATGAAGATAACAGCACATCGCTGAGCCGAAATCATCAATCTTCTCGAATAGTTGTTTAGTATCTTGGGCGATCGCGTGTGCAGAACAATGAAGCTGCGTTGAAAGTTATCTTTGAGGTTGGGGGATATTGATCCGCATGTGCGGGATTGTCGGCATTCTCGGGCTCGAACCGGTTGCAGAGCAATTGGTGGATT
>NZ_JBANAZ010000077.1:0-41090 GCF_059803455.1 Bradyrhizobium sp. UFLA05-108
CATGTTGTGGCGGTCGCATGGTCGTCATCGAGGTCTTCGCGCGTGGCGCAACGCCACGGCATCGGCCGACAGCTCCAGCGAACCGCATCAGGATCGACACCTCATGACCGCGCCACAGTCCTGCAAATCCGTTCGTCGTGCTCGCAGGCCCTCGACCGGCCACGGCAGAGCGCGCCCGCATATCCGCCAGCCGTCGCAAATCGTCGGGCAACCTATGCAGTTCGACGTCACCCGTCGCTCATTCGTCAGCCGTGTCATCGTCCCACGACTCGTTGCATCGGCTCGACCCAAATCCGCCAGCGCGCCCGCGGCACTCAAATCCCCATAGCGCCTGCGGCACGGCCTTACGTTCCCTCAAGCGCGGTTTCCTCCCTTGGAGGCTTTCGGACGCCGGCCGCCGAATACGCCGCCCCGTCCCTCATGCGGCCGGCATCCGAAACCCTTCACAAAATGCGAAGAGCAAATCTCGTTCGCTTCACCGCGCTGGGCGGACCTTGACGACGCGTGCCGCCACTTCGCTGTGGGCCAATAACAGACTCATGCACCGCAGCAGTGCGTCCTCGGCGGACACCGGTTGGGCGATCGAGAGCCCCAAACCCCTTAATCCATGACACGAGCGTTGAAGCCGACAACGAGGCTTTCGCCGATTGTGTCTGGCTCTCTGACATCAAGGCGGCGTCACGCTCGGCCTATCCTGGCGTTAACCATAAGGAAGCCTCTCGCACCGGCGGCCGTACGCTTAATGCTCGTTTAATATTTTCGTACAAACATAGACGATCAGCGCGGAGATAAATACGCAGAGAGAATACCGGCAGAAATTTATCCTCTAGGGTGATTGCATGAGAGCGTCTCTCATCATCGCGCTGGCTGCGACCTTGGTTGGCTGTAGTCGCGAACCGCCGCGTCAAGCGGCCGCGGAAGTGTGCGCGGACGAACGAGAGTTCGCCTGCTCCAACAGGACGGCTGCCGATCAGCCGATGAAACTCGCGCCGTCCAAAACCAATCTCCCAATAAAATCGACCAAATCTACCATCGCAACGAAGACCGAAAAGCCGCGGCCTCATCGTGTCCATGACAGGGCTCACCTCGCCACCAAGAAGGCCGTCGTCGCGGCAAAGGCAGAGCGCCCGACAACTCCCGTCCCGCCTCCTGCATTGGCGACGCAACCCGAGCCAAAAAGCAACGCCACCATCGGCGCGGGTTCTGGTACGACAGGGCTAAGCATCACGGATTCGCGGCCCACCGTGGATACCGCCCAGAATTCCAAAAGCAGAACGATACACGAGCAGGTGGCAGCCGCTACCGCGGTTGCGGAGCGAATGACCGTCGCGACCCGAACGGCAGCACGCGACGGTGCCGAACCAACCGTAGGTGCGTTTCCCGACGACGCGGACCCCCTTGTTGCCGTTGTAATGGTTCGTCCGGAGATGCCGTCGGTATTCGCTCTTACCGCCAAGAACGTTGCGATGGATGACAGGTACACGGCATCGAGCGCTGATATCAGGTTCGCGATCGTGGCAGCAGGAGGTCCAGTGTTCCAACTGAGCACAGGACAAACAGCGGCGATCGATCGACTGGTCAATGGTGAGGTGCCGGCTGCGCTCCTGGCGCTGGTGTCTCCGGACGCAGCGGAGGCATTTCCTGAGATCGCAGGTTTCAAGATTTACGCCATCCCGCTCTCGTCGCGCTATCTGAAGCCCAGGCCTTAATCAATGCGGCTGGGTCATTTTCACCCGACCGACCGGGATTGTCAGCTGGGTGAAGCGCGCCTTAAGTTATAAGCCGTCGATGACGATCAAGCGGGGCGACTTCCGCTTTGCCTTCGGAAACCGTTTATAGTGCTCGCCCTGGGGCCTCGTCACGGCGCGGGACAGGCCGCTCCGGTCTTCACCCAGGCTTCGACCAGCGCACCGGCCTGGGCCTGCGTGCCGGGCACCGGCGAGCGGCCGAAGCCGGGCTTCCAGGCCCAGCCGACCAGCGTATCCTTGCCGATGTGGTCGATCAGCTCCTCCACCTTGCGGCCGCCGTTGCGTGCGGGATCCCTGATCTGCGCGCAGATCTCGCCGATCGTCTTGCCTTCCCATGCCATCTCGCGCGGTGCAAGGTGCCATTCGGGATGGCCGGGGATGCGGCCGGGCTCGAAATTGGCCTTCTGGTGGCAGGTATGACAGCGCATCGCCTCCAGGCCGTGGCCGTCGGCGCCGCGCGTGACCGGCGGCTGATGGAGACGCGGATTGTCGCCTTGCCGCGGGCTGTCGCCGGCGGGATGGCAGTTGGTGCAGCGCGGATGCGTCAGCACCTTGCCGAGCTCGGTGAAGATCGCGGCCGAGCGCTTCTCAGTGTCGGCAATGTTGGCGAAGCTCTCGGGCGAGGCCAGAGCATGGCTCGCGGTCTCGGAGGCGGCAAAGCCAGCGCAAAGGCTGCTGGCGAGCGCCGCGATCGCAGCCATCATCTTGAAGCGCGCGTCGGAGATCATGGCTCGTGTCACTTGGTAGCCATCAGGTAGCGATTTGAATCGGCGAGGATCACGTCGCGCACGGCCTCGTGATACTTGACGTAGCCGGTACAGCGGCAGAGGTGGCCGTCGAGCGCGTCGGCGATCGTCTGCTCCAGCGCGTCGCGGGCGACCGGCTTGCGTGCCAGGCGCTCGAGCAGGACCTGGCCCTCATTGAGAAAGCCCGCCGTGCAGTAGCCGCACTGAAACGCGAAATGATCGATGAAGGCTTTTTGCAGGGCCGAGAGCTCGCCGTCTCTGGCATGTCCCTCGACGGTGCGGATCGACTTGCCGTCGAAATTCACGGCCGGCGCGATGCAGGTCGGGCTGGTGTAACTGTTGCCGTCGGGTTCGTCGACGATGATGGCACAGCTCAAACATTGCGCGGCGCCGCAGCCGAATTTCGTGCCGGTCATGCCGAGCATTTCGCGCAAGAAATCGTTCATCGAGAGGTCGTCGCGCACCTCTACCGGACCATGCTTCTGGCCGTTGATGGTGAGGCTGAGGATCGTCACGCGAGCACTCCCTTCAAAAGGCTTTGCGTCACCGGCAGCGCGCGGAAGCGGTGGCCGGTGGCATCATGGATGGCGTTGATGAGCGCCGGCACGATCGGGATCATGACGACCTCCGCCATGCCCTTCGGCTCTTCGTCCGGCGTCAACGGTTTCAGCATCTCGATCTCGAGATCGCGCAAGGGGAGGTCCGAGCCGCGCGCGACGAGGTAGCGCCCGAGATTCCATTCGCCGTTGCCCGGGCCGCCTTCGAAGGGCGGCAGCGTTTCGAGCAGCGCGTAGCCGACGCCCATCGCGAAGCCGCCATGGGCCTGGCCCATGACGACCTCGGGCACGAGCGCGGTGCCGCATTCGAACACGCTGTAGGCTTTTGCGATGCGCAAGCTGCCGGTCGCGCGCTCGATCTCGACACGGACGACCGTGCCGCACATCGAGGTGTAGGCGGTGCCGATGCGATTGTTGTCGGTCGGGGGAAACTTGACGCTGGTGCGGTTGATGCGTTCGAACTTGCCGTTGCCGCGGCGGATCGCGAGGGCGTCGATGTCGGCGCGGTATTGCTCGCCGAACAGCGGGAAGCGGGCGCGCGACCAGGCCCAGCGGGAAAAGCTGTGCGCGACGGCGCCGGTGACGTAGCCGCGCGCATGGGCGGTTGCGGCGAGCGTGGGCAGCGCCAGCGGCTCCTGGCCGGGCATGATGAGCTGGCCATTCTCCCAACGCGCGCTAGCCCATTGCCGTGCGCGCGGATCGGTCTTTGGGATATGCCAGAGCTCCAGCGCCGCCGGCCACAGGCCGAAGCGGAAGATGACGCGGGCAGCTTCCGCAGACGAATGCGTGCCGACATGCGCGCCGATCGAGGCTGATGTCGCCGAGCTGATCGAGGGCACCCAGCGCGGATTCCTTTCGGCTGCATCCTGAGTCTTCTGATCCATCGTGTAGGGATCGCCGGAGGTGACGAGCCCGAGGGCGTCGTAGCTGTCGACGCGGGCGACCGAGACCTCGTCGGCGATCGTGCCGAGATGGCTCGCCACCCGGTTCGCCAGCGCCGTGCCGATGCCGTTGCCCATCTCGACGTGATCGCAGAAGATCGCGATCTTGCCGTCGGCGGTCAGCTCGACGCGTCCGAGCGAGCAATCCGCGCCGGAGCCGTAGTCCTTGGTCACGCAGGCAACGCCGGTACCGATCAGCCGGTCGGATGAGCCTTGCTTGAACCGCGCGCGCTGTTGCCAGATCGGATGCTTTTCGAGCTTGTCGAGGATTTCGGGCGTACGGACCGAAACGATGTACGGATTTCCCGTCATGGTCCGGCCGTTCTGCTTCAAGGCATTGCGACGGCGGAATTCGATCGGGTCGAGCTTCAGCTCGCTTGCCGCCTCGTCGATCAGCACCTCCAGCGCGGTCATGGTTTGCAGCGTGCCGTAACCGCGCATCGACCCTGCGGTGACGCCGCGCGAATGCAGTGCCACGGTCGTGACGTCGACCTTTGGAATGTCGTAGATGCCGATTGCACCGGTGGCGGCAACCACGGCGACGTTGGCCGAAAAATTGGCGAGACCGCCGCCGTCGAGCACGTGATCGGCGGCGAAGGCCTTGATCTTGCCGGTCGTGCGATCGATGCCGATGCGCGAGCGCATCTTGATCGGGTGGCGCTTGATGCCGCCCTGGAATTGCTGGTAGCGGTCATGGGCGAGCCGCACCGGCTTGCCGGGAAAGCAGATCGCGGCGAGCGCGACATAGAGAATGAATGGCGTGTGATCGCGGCCGCCGAAGCCGCCGCCAACATGGGCGAACTGCGCATTGATATGCGCCGGCCTGTAGGGCGCACGGGCCTTGGCCAAGAGATGCGCGATCGACTCTGCCGCCTCGTAGGGTGACTGGACGCCGAGCACCAGCTCGAGATTGCTGGCCTTGTTGTCATACCAGGCGAGGCCGCTTTCGGGCTCGAGGAACATCGGATCGACCGACTGCGTCTCGAATTCGCGGTCGAGCACGAGCAGCGAAGCATCTTCCGCCGCAAGCTCCGCGCGGATTTGCTCGCCATGTTTGGCGGCCTTGGTGTAATCGGCCGGCATCTCCTTGGCGAGCGGCGACCACACCGGCAGCGCGGCGCTCTGGACCTTCTTGGGAGAGACCCAGCCGGCCTGGATCGGCGAGTAGATATCCGGCTTCTCAGGTGCGCTACCTGCCACGCGGGTGAAGCGGAAGGAGCCGTAATCAGGCGCGATCACCGGCCCGGTTTCCTCGCCGAATTTGACGAAGGTGCCATCGCGCAGCACGAGGCGCGCCTGGTCGAAGGCATCGAACTTTTCGAAGATGAGGAGCGCGACCGGCTGACCCAGATAGAGCGGCGTCTTGCCGACGGGACAGAAGAGATCACCGGCATAGAATTCGGGCACCTGCGTGCCGATCCGGTCGAGATCGAGGGCCGTAACGACAACGGACGGCTTCAGTGCGCCCGACAGGCGGGCGAGATCCATCCCGGTGTAGACATGCGTGGCGTCGTTGGCGCGAACCAGGATCGCGTGCGAGGTGGCTTTTGGCCAGCCCGGAAGGTCGTTGGCGCGGAAATCGGAGGCGTAGAGCTTTGCGCCCGTCACCTTGGCGACGCCGTCGACGCGGCCGGCACCCTTGATCGCAGGATTGAAATTGCCGCGTCCGGGAAGCGTCTCGTGCGAGGCGAAGGGAGACTCCTTCGCCAGACCGAGATGTGACAGGCTGACCGAGATGCCGCCTGCCGATAACCACTTCACGAGCTCGCGTCGCGAAGGCCGCATGTTCTGATCCTTGTACAAGATTTCGAGGACATCACGATGCTGACGGCATCGGTGCCCGGAGGGTACGCGCCAACGCTCGCGTGAAGCTGTCATGATTCGTCATGCAGGCATAGAAACGGCAGGGCGTTTACATCAGATGAAGACGCTGCGTGTCACATGTGCGCGGATTGAGAATTCCATTTCCGCTTGCCTAGCAGTCGAATCAAATTGATTGAGGGAATTGGATGACGAGGGGCGGGAACTCACATGCAGCAGAATTCGAACGATCTCTCTCCGGTTAGCACGTCGACCGGAATGACAAGGCGCCAACTGCTCGATTGCGGTCTCAAGATGGGCGCGCTGTCATTGTTCGCTGGCGCCGCGAACGCCCAACACGCGATGCACGACCATGCCGACGCCTCGCACGCCGCGGACATGTCGCCGACGACGGGCATGGTACCGGAAACGACGGTTCCGGCCATAGATCAGAAGCTGGTCGAGCCCGAGGTGCGCAGGTCCGTCAGTGGCGTTCTGAGCACCACCTTGCGCTGCGGCTACGCCTATCGCCAGATCGGCGGCGTCAGGCTCTATGTCAGATCTTACGAGGGCGGCAGTCCGGGACCGACCTTGCGCATGAAGCCGGGCGAGACGCTGCGGATCAAGATGATCAACGATCTGCCGCCGAACCGCGACGGGCTCCCCGCCGACATCAGCCACCCGCATCAGTTCAACAACACCAATTTCCATTTCCACGGCGCGCATGTCAGCCCAAGCGGCATCGCCGATAACGTCATGCGTTCGATGGCGCCCGGCCACAGCTACAATATCGAGATCACGCTGCCGGCCGACCACACCAAAGGCACCTACTGGTATCACCCCCACCACCACGGCAGCGCCGACATCCAGATGTCCAGCGGCATGGTGGGCGCTGTCATCATCGAGGGCGATTTCGCCGACGTTCCGGAGATCGCGGCCGCGCGCGAGCGCCTCCTGGTGCTGACCCAGGTCGTCTTCGATGCCAACGGCATGGTGGAGAATTTCGAGACGCTATTCCCGGAGACGGCGACTCGATTCCTCGCGATCAACGGCCAGCGGCGGCCGGTCGTCGAGATGCGCCCCGGCGAGGTGCAGCGCTGGCGGATCCTCAATGCCGCCTATCAGGACGACATGCTGCTCGCTCTGGAGCAGCATGATCTGCACGCGATTGCATATGACGGCATCCAGCTCGGCGCCGTGCAACCGTTGAAGCAGCTCCTGATCGCGCCGGGCCAGCGCGCCGACATCCTCGTGAAAGCTGGCAGCCCGGGTACCTATGCCTTCAACGCGGCGCCCTACGATCAGGGGCATCCGTCTCCGGTGGGGCCGCTGGCGCGCATCGTAGTGTCGGGCGCGCCGATGGACATGAAACTGCCGAAGGCTCTTCCGCCGGCGCCGCTCGCGACCATCAAGGACGCGGAAATTACCAACCGGCGCAAGGTGGTGCTGTCGGCGACCGCGCCCGAAGCCGATGCCGCGGGCCATTGGCAGGAGTTCGGCTTCTTCATCGACGGCAAGAAGTTCGATCCCGCCCGTATTGATCACCGGGTCAAACTTGGCGCGGTCGAGGAGTGGAGCATCGTCAACACGCACGAACATGACGACCATGTCTTCCACATCCACACCAATCCGTTCCAGATCGTCTCGGTCAACGGGAAAGCCTTGGCGGCGCCGGAATGGCGGGATTCCGTGATCGTGGAGCGCCAGGGCGGCGAGGTCGTGTTCCGCTCCCGCTTCCTCGATTTCACCGGCGTTTTCATGCTCCACTGCCACATGATGAACCATGAGGAGATGGGCATGATGCAGACGGTCGAGGTCTACAAGTCCTAAACCCAGGGGCGGATTGCGGGAATTTGGTGTCTCGCGGGGGGAATCCGGGTGCGGCCGGGCTTCCCCTGGCGACCGGCATGGCCTATTTACGCTGCAACGCAAAACTCCCCCAAAAAAGACCCCATGATCCGCCTCGACAACGTCAGCAAGCAAGCCGGCCACCAGATCCTTTTCATCGAAGCCTCTGCAGCGCTCAACAAGGGCGAGAAAATCGGGCTCGTCGGCCCGAACGGCGCCGGCAAGTCCACCCTGTTCCGCATGATCGCCGGGCAGGAGCTGCCCGATGAGGGCCAGGTCTCGATCGATCGCGGCATCACCATCGGCTATTTCAGCCAGGACGTCGGCGAGATGAGCGGCCGCAGCGCCGTGGCTGAAGTCATGGACGGCGCAGGCCCGGTCAGCGTGGTCGCGGCCGAGCTGCGCGAGCTCGAGGCCGCGATGGCCGATCCGGACAAGGCCGACGAGATGGACGAGATCATCGCGCGCTATGGCGAGGTGCAGCATCGTTTCGAGGAGCTCGACGGCTATGCGCTCGACGGACGGGCGCGTGAAGCGCTGTCCGGCCTCGGCTTCAGCCAGGAGATGATGGAGGGCGACGTCGGCGCGCTTTCCGGCGGCTGGAAGATGCGCGTGGCGCTGGCGCGCATTCTCCTGATGCGTCCCGACGTGATGCTGCTCGACGAGCCGAGCAACCATCTCGATCTGGAAAGCCTGATCTGGCTGGAGAAGTTTTTGCGCGACTACGAGGGCACGCTGCTGATGACCTCGCACGATCGCGAGTTCATCAACCGCGTGATCTCCAAGGTGGTCGAGATCGATTCCGGCTCGCTGACTACTTATTCCGGCGATTACGAGTTCTACGAGCAACAGCGCGCGCTGAATGAGAAGCAGCAGCAGGCGCAGTTCGAGCGCCAGCAGGCGATGCTCGCCAAGGAGATCAAGTTCATCGAGCGCTTCAAGGCGCGCGCCTCGCATGCCGCGCAGGTTCAGAGCCGGGTGAAGAAGCTCGACAAGATCGAGCGGGTCGAACCGCCGCGCCGCCGCCAGACAGTCGCGTTCGACTTTCTGCCTGCGCCGCGCTCGGGCGAGGACGTCGTCGCGTTGAAGAATGTCCACAAAGGCTATGGCAGCAAGCGGATCTATGACGGGCTCGATTTCATGATCCGTCGCCGCGAGCGCTGGTGCGTGATGGGCGTCAACGGCGCCGGCAAGTCGACCTTGCTCAAGCTGGTGGCCGGTGCGAGCGATCCCGATCAAGGCACGGTGGCGTTAGGGGGCAGCGTCAAGATGGGCTATTTCGCCCAGCACGCGATGGATCTGCTCGACGGGGACCGCACCGTGTTCCAGTCGCTGGAGGACGCGTTCCCGACCGCGGGGCAGGGGTCCTTGCGCGCACTCGCCGGCTGCTTCGGCTTCTCCGGTGACGACGTCGAGAAACGCTGCCGCGTGCTCTCCGGCGGCGAGAAGGCACGCCTCGTGATGGCAAAGATGCTATTCGACCCGCCGAACTTCCTGGTGCTGGACGAGCCGACCAACCATCTCGATCTCGCCACCAAGGAGATGCTGATCGCGGCGCTATCGGATTTCGAGGGCACCATGTTGTTCGTCTCGCACGACCGGCACTTCCTCAGCGTGCTCTCCAACCGCGTGCTGGAGCTGACGCCCGAGGGCATCCACCAATATGGCGGCGGCTACACCGAATACGTCGCCCGGACCGGCCAGGAAGCGCCTGGATTGCGGTCGTAGACGCGGCCCTCGCGTCGAGTCTCTTGAAGCGCTTAGCGACCGATCTTTCCTAGCTTCTGAGCGATCGTCGCGATCGTCCCTCCTACCGCCGTGCCGATGAAGGTCACAGTTATTTCCGGAGGGAGTTTGCCCATCGCGGTGAGCGGTGCGAGCATCAGGATCACCACAGCGCTAAAAATGAGGATGCTGTAGATGACCTTTTCCGTCGCGAATCTCGGCGGGTTGAGCTGCGTCATCAAGAGGCGGGTTTCCTCGATCAGCTTGAATTTCTCATCGAAGGAAAGCTCGGCGATACCGATGGAATCGATGATCACTGCTCTTTGCCGCAAGAGTTCTTGGATACCCTGCTTGCCGGCCTCGCCGATTTTCTCTGTGCGGCCGTAATCTGGGGGCGAGGTTGAAGAGGGCGACTCCTCTTCTTCCATTCGAATTTGAGGCGGCCCCGGATAAAAGCCGATTCTCCATCTTGGTCCGAGTGGATCGCTACTAATCATGATCGGATCTCCTGATACTCAGGCCTGTTGGCCCATGTCGCCGCATCCCGAGTACACGTCGCTCGGGGATCATGAAGCGAGGAACTCCGTCACACGGATCGTCTTGATCAAGTGCTTCTTGATTTGAAAACGTGCGCTTCCGTCACGTGTGCCGGGCGCCTATTGGTTGCAAAATATCGATCGTGCCATGTTAGTGCGAACCCGAGTTGCCGGCAATATGGATGCGGCGCCGCGGAGATGCTGATCAAGGTGCTGTCGGTATTGCGGAGCTAGCATTCCCGTACGTGCCTTGACGCGTTGATGGCGCTCGCTACGCTCGCGCCGCTTTTGGAATGCGGAGTAGCTCTAATGGGCGGCTTGGTGATCGCGGGTGGTCGGGTGGTCGATCCGGCCAGCGGGATGGATGCTGTCGGCGACGTGGCTGTCATGGATGGCCGGATCGTTGCCGTCGGCACCGCCCTTGGCGGCGCGGAGCGGACGATCGACGCGACCGGCCTGGTAGTGGCGCCCGGCTTCATCGATCTGCATGCGCATGGCCAGTCGATCCCCGCCGATCGCATGCAGGCGTTCGACGGCGTGACGACGACGCTGGACCTCGAGGCCGGCGTGCTGCCAGTCGCAGCCTGGTATCGCAAGCAGGCGGCGAAAGGGCGCGTGCTCAACTATGGCGCCTCAACCAACTGGGCTTTCGCACGCATCGGCGCGATGACGGGCTCCAACTCGGAAAGCTCGCTGGAGGCGTTCGGCAATGCCATGCGCGATCGCCGCTGGATCGACAACGTGGCAAGCGACACGGAGGTCAACGGCATCCTCGATCGTCTTGCGGGTGGGCTCAACGAAGGCGGCATTGGCATCGGCATCCTGAACGCCTATGCCCCCGGCGCCGGCGTGCAGGAGCTCACCGCGGTGTGCCAGCTCGCGGCCACCCAAGACGTTCCGACCTTTACCCACGTCGCCTTCATGTCGCGTGTCGATCCGGAAAGTGCGGCCGAAGCCTATATCCGCCTGATCGGCTATGCCGGCGCCACCGGCGCGCATATGCACATCTGCCACTTCAACTCCTCCAGCAAGACCGACATCGAACGTTGCGTGAAGCTGGTGGCCAAGGCGCAGGCGCAGGGCCTTCCGATCACGGTCGAGGCTTATCCTTACGGCACCGGTTCGACCGTGCTCGCGGCCGCGTTCTTCAGCGACCCTGAATTCGAGGCGCGCAACGGCACCGGCTACGACTCGGTGCAGCGGGTCGCCGATGGCCGTCGCTTCCGCGACCGGCAGGAACTGCTGGCGGCGCAGGCCGCAGAGCCCTCCACGCTGGTGCTCTGGCACATCCTCGATATCGAGAACAATGCGCATCATCGCGATCTCCTGGACATGTCGGTGCTTTATCCCGGCGGCGCGATTGCATCCGACGCCATGCCCTGGACGCTTTCCGATGGCCGCACCTACACCGGCGATGCCTGGCCGCTGCCCAAGGACGCCACGTCCCATCCGCGCTCTGCAGGCTGCTTCGCCCGCTTCATCCGTGAGTGGGTGCGCGAGCGCCGCGCAGTGTCGCTGCTGGAAGGCATCCGCAAATGCGCGCTGATTCCAGCGCAGATTCTCGAGCACAGCACGCCCGCGATGCGAGCCAAGGGACGGCTTGCGGCCGGCACTGACGCCGACATCGTGGTGTTCGACTACGAGACGCTGACCGACCGGGCGGAATTCTCCGCGATGAACCGTGCGTCGGAGGGCGTACGCCATCTCGTGGTGAGTGGCCATCTGCTGATCACCGATGGTGTGCTGGATGTGGCGGCAAGGCCCGGCCGGCCGGTGCGCCGGCCCGTCACCGAGGCTTGAGGCGTGTCCGTCCCGGTTCTGCTCGTGGCGGGCTTCCTCGGGGCGGGCAAGACCACGGTCGTGAACCATCTCTTGGCGCATGCCGGCGGACGGCGGATCGCGGCGGTCGTCAACGATTTCGGTGCGATCAACATCGACGCTGAGCTGATCACGGGCGCCGCCGACGGCGTGGTGAGCCTCGCCAATGGCTGCATCTGCTGCTCGCTCGAAGGCGATCTCTTGCGCACGCTTGCCGTGCTGCTGCGGCGTGATCCGCGCCCGGACGTGATCGCGATCGAAACCAGCGGCGTGGCCGATCCGGCGGATGTCGTGCGCAACCTGATGGACCCCCTGATCTTTCGCGAAGCGCCGCTGGAAACCGTGCTGTGCGTGGTGGACGCGACTATGCAGGTCACCATGTTGGACGACGCATTGCTGCGGTCGCAGCTACGGGCGGCCGACGTGGTGGCGCTGAGCAAGGTGGATCTGGCAGACAGCGCCGGCGCCGCGCAGATGCGGGATGCCATCCGCGCGATGCGCCCCTCGGCCGTCCTGGTCGATTCTGTCCATGGCGAAGTGCCCGCGGCGCTGCTGTTCGCGCCCGACGTCGATCGCGCGCCAGCGCCGCGCCAGCCGGGACCGAAACGACCGGCTGCCGAGCGGTTCGAGACCATGAGCTGGACGGCAGACAGGCCGATATCGCTGCCGCGATTGCAGGCGGCGATCGGACGCCTCGCGCCAAAGCTCGCGCGGGCGAAGGGGCTGTTCGAGACTGCCGAGCAGCCCGGGCGGCTGATGGTTTTTCAACTTGCCGGCGGTCGGGCGACGCTGGCCGCGGGCGGGACGCTGTCAGCGGGGACGCCGCGGACGCGGATCGTCTTCGTTGCCGAACTCGGCGTCCTCTCGCGAGAGGAGATCGATCGGATCATGGAAGGCTGCGTCGACGCTGCAGGTGCGTGACGGACTCCGGCGACCGTTTCAAGCGGGATGAGGTTGCTCAAAAACAAGATACGCCCGCGGTGGCGGGCGTATCGGGATCGAGGGTTAATCGCGCCGTGTCTTAAGCGCTCGTCTCGCACTTCTTCATAAAGCTGTTCTTGGCGGCACCGGCGAGCGGTTTGCCGTCCGAGCCAACCGCCTTGGGCGCGCACGCGTCTTCCTTGCACTTCTTCATGAACGAGGTCTTGGCGGCGCCGGCCAGCGGCTTGCCGTCCTTGCCGACGGCCTTGCTTTCGCAGGTATCCTCCGCGAAGGCCGAACCGGCCGCGAAGGTGGCGACGACGGCAGCCAGGAAAATCCGCTTCATCATGGGTGTCTCCCTAAACAATGGTTCGGGAATAGGAACTCCGAATCGTGGCGCAATCAAGCAAGATCAGGCGCTCAGCCTGGTGACCGTTTCAATTTTTCCAGCGTGCAACTGCGGCAATCGCCTTGGTCTGCACGTCGTTCAACGCGGCCTGGTTCGCGGCGACCGACTGACGCCGTGGCGAGGGATCGTCGAAGTCATGAGTCGCGCCCGGATAGACCGTGACGTCGATCTTGCTGCCGGCCTGGTGCGCCCGATCGGCGGCCTGCTGGCAGAACGTGGGCGACACCTCCTCGTCGTCGGCCCCCAGGAACATGGCAATCGGCGCGGTCGTGGAGATCGTCGGCTGCAACAGCGCCTTCGGCCCGCAACCCGGATAGAAGGCAAGCGCGCCGCGAAAGCCGGCTGCCAGGTTCGCGCCTTGCCGGATCATCACGTTCAGCGCGGTGCTGCCGCCGTTCGACCAGCCCTGGAGGAAGATCTGGTTGCCGATCACGTCGCCGCGGCTGCGCAAATAGGCAAGCGCGCCCTCGGCATCGAGCGGGCGCACGGTCTTCTCGTTGACGTCATCACGATCGGGATCGTCATGGGTGAAACGGCCAAAACCGTAGGCCTTGCCGCGCGGACCAAAACTGTCCGGCAGCAGCGCGAGATAGCCGCGTGCTGCCCAGTACTGGCCCCGCATCGCGTGCCGTTTCGACAAGGTCGCGGCGTTGCAAGGCGAGGAGACCTTGGGGCCAACGACGGTGCAGTCCGCGTTGACGTTGCTGGAATAGGGGCCGCCGCGGCCGTGCAGCAGCACGATGGCGGGCGCGGGACCCGCCGCCTGCGGGCGGAATAAATAGCCGACGAGCTGCGTGCGGCCGTCGGCGCTTTGGAAATAGACAGTCTCCGGTGCGGCTGTCGCATCTGAGATCAGCCACAGTGAGGTGGTCGCGGCAAAGACAATGCGGGTGAAAAAGGCTGTCATGCTGGTCGGAATCCCCGGTCTTCCGGCAGGAGACGCTGGTAGAGGCGAAGATTCAACTCCGCCGCCCTCATGTGCCACGAACGAGCAAAGCCCTGAAATCGGCACGCGCGCGCTGGGCCTCGAGGCGCGCAACCTCGGAGGCTTCACCCATGCTGAAATAGCCGTGAATCAGGCCGGCGCCCTCGTGATGCCTGACGGGAACGCCGGCAGCTTCCAGCGCCCGCGCGTAGGCCGCACCTTCGTCGCGCAGCGGATCGAACCAGGCCGTCGTGACTACGGCCGGTGCAACGCCGGCGAGCGATTTGGCCCGCAGCGGCGAGACACGCCAGTCCTGCGCGTGCGAGGGATCGGCGAGGTAATGGCCAGCAAACCACTCCATCACCGCGCGTGACAGAAAGTAGCCATCCGCGTTTTCGATGCGCGAGGGAAAGCGCGCGTTCTCGACCGCATCAGCATAATTGCCGACCGCGTCGGTCGCGGGATAGACCAGAAACTGTCCGGCGAGCCTGATGCCGGCGTCTCGGCAGGCGATTGCGGTGACTGCTGCGAGATTGCCGCCGGCGCTGTCGCCGGCGACGCCGAGGCGCTTCAAGTCGCCGCCAAATTCCGCGATGCGCTCGAACACGTCGCGTGCTGCGGCAAAGGCATCCTCGAATGCGCCGGGAAAGCGCGTCTCCGGCGGACGCCGATAGTCGACGGAGATCACGACTGCGCCGGTCTCGATCGCGAGGAATCGCGCCTGCCGGTCATGGGTGTCGAGACCGCCTGCAACCCAGCCGCCGCCGTGGAAGAAGACCACCGTCGGCGATGTCGTCGAGCCGACGCGATAGACGCGTGCCGCGAGCGCTCCCGCGCCGCCCTTCACCTCGATATCGCGAACCTCGTCTACGGGCGGGGGCGGCACGGCCGCACGCGCCGCTGCGAGTGCAAGCAAGGACTCGCGGGCGCTCTGCGGTGTCATCGTCACGGGATCGCGCAGCGGCAGCGTCGGGATGATCTGGGCAATGACGGGATCGAGCGGTGCGGCCATCGGCAGGTCTTTCAAGGGGCTTGCAACGGTTCTTGGTCTTGCTTGCGCGCTAGCATAGGTTTCGAGCGCAGCTTGGGCAACCGGCGGCAACGTCACGACGACACGTTTGCCGCCAATGCCGTGCGATCCGATCGCGAGGAGAGCAGCGAGTTCGTGCGTTTCGTCGGGTTCGCTGACTAGAGGTTGTGTGCTCGAGACGCGCATTGCGGTTTGCAAACAGAATATTCTTCTGCCGAAATTTTTGGTGCGGACTCCCAACCGGCTCTTGCAATCTCGACTCGTCAGGAGGAACAATAAGCGCTGTGAAAGGTTTGTTGCTGGCGCGAGGGAATTCACATGCGGCGGCTGGCTAGCCTGGTGCGATGGTTGCTCGGACCGCGAGTGCGGTATCCCGTTGATGATGATCCAAGTCTCCCTTTCTCCCCCGAAGAATTCGGCCGGTTGATTTGCAGCGGCAAACATGAAGATATGAAGCGGCTGGCGGAGGGCTTGGCGTGCCGGTCGATCCCGCGTCGCGCCAAATATCGCGCGACGCATTGAGACCAACGCGCATTTAAGCCAACGCGCATTTAGACCAAAGCAATGAAGGCGGCGATGCGCGATCAGCGGGTCAGCGCGACCTGCTTGAACGAGGCGACCAGCGCCTTCTCCAGCTTACCCTGCATTCCCAGAAGAACGCCGTAGGCCTCCTCGCGCGGCATTGTCTGCCGGTACGACCGGTGCTCGATCAGCGCGGCGAAGATGTCGGAGATGGTGAGAATTCGAACGACATCCGTGATGCTATCGGCGCAAAGCGCGTCCGGATATCCGCTGCCGTCGAGATATTCGTGGTGATGACGGACCGCATCGAGGATCTCGGGCGAGATATTGGCGTAATCCTTCAGAACCTCGTATCCCGCGACCGGGTGGGTCTCGATCAGCGAGCGCTCCTCGGCGTCGAGGCGTCCCGGCTTGTCGAGGATCGCCAGCGGAATCTTTGCCTTGCCGATGTCGTGAAACATGGCCGCCGAGTACAGCCGTTCCAGGTCGTCTTTCCTGACGCCGAGACTTAGGCCAAAGTCGATGGCGACACCGGTGACCAGCAGGCAATGCTGGTAGGTTCCCTCGTGATGGCGCCGTACCGTCGTGAGCCATTCCGACAGGCCGTGTTCTGCGATGCGGTTGGCGATCTTGCGGCCGGCCTCTCTTGTTCCGTCGACGTCGATGGTCTCACCGAGCATGACCGAGCTGAACATCGAGCCGATGGCGGTCGCGGCCGCTTCGACGGCATCATCCGGCTGCGACTGGCCATCTGCGGACGTGGCATCGGACTGCGGCGTCCCGAGCAGCGCGGCAAGGAGCTTGGCCTGATTGGGCGCGCCCGGCAGGACGTGCGTGGCGCCGAGGGCGTAGGCCTGCGAGATGCAAACGTGGGAGGGCGGCTCGACCAGAAAGATGCGTTTGCCCGCCTTGGCCAGCCGTGCAGACCGTTTCTTCAGCGCAGCAATGTTGCCGACGTCGCGAAGATCTGCGCGCACGACGACGGCAAGCGGTGAGTGCGGCAGCCGTGCCTCGGCATCGAGCCGCTCACCCGCCACGGCGAATTTCCGTTCGACGATCGAGCAAATTCCGGAGAGTTTGTCCGAGCTGTCGGCCAGCACGTGCACGAAAGCCGCCCGAGACTCCGGGACGCTGCTTTGAGCTTTGACTGGTGCGACGAAACTGGAACCTGGCACGACTGTGGCTTTCGGCGACGGCTATTTGCTCGCGCCCTTCGCCGCGTGTTCGCTGTCGACCTTCGTCGGTCCTTTCTTCGTTCCCCCCTTGATGAAGTGAATCCCAGCCATAGTTCCGTCGATCCAAACCAGTTCGCAGCGGCGATAGGCGAGGCCTGTCGAGGACAGCAGCATGAAGAATTCCCTCGCTTGCAGAACGTCGAGAGTTCCTTCGACCTCGATCTTGGCGCCGCTGTCCGAAACATCGAGCAGCACGCAGGCGCGGCGCCAGGTGCCGTCCGCTCCCATCAGATTGACGGGTTGCTTGTGATCCATCCGAACGCGGTGTGATTTGCGACCGTCAAATTTCATCGGCTGGCCCCCGATTTCCCGCGCTTGTTGTTGTCAGTGGTCATGGCGTCGGCGCTTGCGGCCATTTCGCCCCAGCGCACCGCCCACTGGCTTGTTGAAAGATAGAGCTCGTCGAACAGTTTTTGGGCGCGCTCGCGCTGCTCGTAGGAAAGGCGCGGACCGCCGCGATTGCAGAGGATGGCGAGCGTCGTCTGCCAGTTCAGGCGGGAGGCGCGGCAGGCCATGACCAGTGCTTCGCAATCCTCGTCGGTGATGATCTTTTCAATCACGTCCATCGGCGCGCCCGACAGCACCGAGAGCGAGGCGATCAGATTGGCTGCCTCGCCCCGGATCGCGAAGCGGTTGACGGTTGAGTCGTTGAGCTTCCCGACGCGGTTGAGCGCGACGACGGAGAGCCGTGCTTCCGCATAGTCGGTCGATGATGGAAGCTTCGGCCGTGCCGCGGGCGGTGTCGGACTGAGCACGGTCTCGATCCGCTCGCGCAAAGCGGGGGCGGCAGCATCAAGTATGGAGGCCCTCGCGTCCGGGCTCAGCCGGGGGAAGAGCCCGCGGACAATTTTGTCGGGCGTGTCGGACCGGAATGCCAGCGCCCTGGCGATCTCGTTGTCATGTTCGGCCCTGGCGATCAGCATGGCGTAGCCCGTGGCGGAAAAAGCGGCCCCCGGATTGTTCACCAGCGCGCGACCGACATTCTTGCCGCCACGCTTCAGCAGGATGTCCGTCAGGACCGGATCAACCGAGTTCCTTCCAGAGATCGCCAGCAGATGCTGCTCCCCGCGCGAGGTCGCAATCGTTTCTAGGTCGTTTGCCGAAATCGTGCGCGATTTGAGAAGGAGCGGGCCCGCAACCATCGGGTCGTCATGGAAGGCAAGACGGCGCGACGTTTCCCTTGGAGCCAAACTCAGATCGACCAGCGCTGTGCTCAGCTGTGTGAGTGCCTTCGGCTCGATGCGTTCCGCAATGCGAAGCAGGACCTCGTCCAACGCGCTGATTTCGGGCTCCTGAAGACGATCGCGACCTGCGACGAGCAGGTCGGTCGTCCGCCGGAGCATGCGGACGCGGCGCTCGTAGGCGCAGCCTGCAATGGTGCTCTCGAGCTCGGCAACAATATCGGCAGGCAAAATGGCATTCATGGCGGGCCTGATCCGCTAAAAAACGACGGTGCTTCTACGGAGGCAATTGCGCGCCAAAGTTGTTAAACATCGGTTATGGTGGAGGCGTCGACGGTGCCATCGCACCGTCCTCCGAATTTGAATCGATATCGAAATTCGGCAAACGCAACTGCGGTATTTTTGATTTCTGCGCGCTCAGGCAAGCGCGCCCGACGGAACCGAAGATACAGTTGAGCGAATAGCCGGATTAGGGGACCGTTGTTGAACTGATTTCTTGATTCGCGATGAATGCCATTTTTGGGATGCCGATGTCGGCGCCAAAGATATTTCGATTTGACGATGTCGATGAATTCCGCAGTGCGATACGAACCCTGGATGTGGAGTTCACGCCGCTCGTGCGGAAGATTGCGGCCGAGCAGACCATCCTGAATCTGCCGGGTTGCGACGTCAACTTCACGAAATCCTTTCCACGTATCGTGGATGCGCAGCTCGTGAAGAACTGCACCGCGGTTGGCTTCACGATGGACGACCATGAGGTTCCCATCCGTTTCAACGGAGCGCACCGGGATCGTGCGGCCATCGTGATCGGCGGCGGTGGCGCCGTCTTCAACATGGTCGAGGAAGTCGAGCGGCAATACGCCTCTGTGATGTTTACGCCGGAGGTGAGCGGGCGCGGCTGGCCGGAGACGAGGGCAAACTTCCGCATCTACGAAACGAGCGCGTTGGCGCTGACCTGGCTGCGCAAGCTGATCAGGGAGGTGATCGCTGCTGCCTCGGAGCCTGTCGATGCCGTCGAATGGCCGATGAAGGCATCGGCGATGAGGGAATCCCTGCTCGCCGCGATCGATGCGGCGTTTGCTGGCGTCGTTCCAACACGCTGGACCGCGCGGGCCAATGACGAGCGGCACTTCAGGACATTCCAGGACATCCGCGCGCTCCTGCTGGATGATCTCGCTCAGCCGATCTACAGTGAGGAGTTGGCCAGGAAGCTCGGCCTGTCCGTGCGCAGCATGCACGATGCAGTCCAGCGCTATCGAGGCATGAGCCTGCACCGCTATTTGCGCCTGCGGCGACTGTGGCTCGTTCGCAAGCGATTGCTGGCCGGGCCCGAGAGCGTGAAGGCGGCGGCGCTTGCCTTCGGCTTCTGGCACCTCAGCGACTTCTCGAGAAGCTATCGGCAACAGTTCGGCGAAACGCCGTCACAGACGCTGGAGCGCGCCCGAAAGGCCTGACCTTTCGTCGCGGCTTTCGTGAATAGGTCGGCATAACGCTTCATGCTAGGATGCGCCCGTCATGGGCAATCGCATCCTCGTCCTCTACGGCTCCTACCGCGTCGACCGCATGGGTATTCGTCTGGCGCATTTCGTCGTCAACGGCTTGCGGAGCCGTGGCGATGAGG
Source organism: Bradyrhizobium sp. UFLA05-108 (assembly GCF_059803455.1). Classification (NCBI taxonomy): domain Bacteria; kingdom Pseudomonadati; phylum Pseudomonadota; class Alphaproteobacteria; order Hyphomicrobiales; family Nitrobacteraceae; genus Bradyrhizobium; species Bradyrhizobium sp. UFLA05-108. Next base: position 19,564 of record NZ_JBANAZ010000077.1, read on the forward strand.
TCACCTTCATCGACGCCAAGGCGGTCGGCCTTCCCATGCTCGACCGCATGTACAAGGAGCATCCCAAAGGGAAGGCGCCGGAGGCACTTGAGAGGCTGGCGACGCAGATCCGCGATGCCGACGGTTTCGTGTTCGTCACCGGCGAATACAATTGGGGTATTCAGCCGGGGTTGAAGAACCTCACCGATCATTTTCTCGAGGAATGGTTCTGGCGTCCGGCCGCAGTCGTCAGCTATTCCGCCGGTCGCTTTTCCGGCGCACGCGCCGCAACCGCCTGGCATGGCACGCTGTCGGAAATGGGCATGGTGGTGATCTCGAGCACGATCGCGGTCGGTCCGATCGCGCAGACGCTGTCGGCGGAGGGCGAGCCGACGGGCGAGGGCGGCAAGGCGCTGGAGCGCTCGTTCCCGCGTTTTGCCGACGATCTCACCTGGTGGGTCGAGGCTGCCAAGGCGCAACGGGCAAGGAAGGCGCCGCCTTACTGACGTTACGCGGCCCTGACCTCGCTGAGGAAGCGGTTGACCTGGCCGGCGAGGTCGCGTGACTGCGAGGAGAGCTGTTCGGCAGCACCCAGCACTTGATTGGCGGCAGCTCCCGTATCGTCGGCGGCGCGCTGCACGCCTGTGATGTTGGAATTGACCTCCTGGGTGCCGCGCGCGGCCTCCTGGACGCTGCGGGAGATTTCCTTGGTCGCCGAACCCTGCTCTTCGATCGCAGCGGCGATCGCGGTGCCGATCTGGTCGATCTCGGCAATAACGTCGGCGACGTTGCGGATCGCGGCGATCGTCTCGTCGCTCGCGGACTGGATCGCGGAAATCTGCTCGGAGATTTCGGTCGTGGCCTTCGCAGTCTGCCCCGCCAGCGATTTGACCTCGGAGGCGACTACGGCAAAGCCGCGGCCGGCGTCACCGGCGCGCGCCGCCTCGATGGTCGCATTGAGCGCCAGCAGGTTGGTTTGCTCGGCGATGCTCTGGATCAGCGTGACGACGTCGCCGATCTTCTGCGCGCCCTCGGCAAGGCTGCGCGCGGTATCGCCGGTGCGCCGCGCATTGTCGACGGCGCGCGCCGCGATCTCGGTGGACTGGGCGACCTGGCGGCCGATCTCGGCGATCGAGGAACTGAGCTCCTCGGTCGCGCTCGCGACCGTCTGCACGTTGGTCGAGGTCTGTTCGGAGGCGGCCGCGACGACCGCGGCCTGGCTGTTGGTCGCGGACGCCGTCGAGGTCATCGACTGCGCCGTGCTTTCCATCGTTGCCGATGCCGACGACAGGCCACCGACAAGCTCTGAGACCTTGGCCTCGAAGGCGCGGGCGAGCTCGTCGAGGATCTGGGCCCGCCGCATCTTGCCGTCGTTCTCCGCCTGCTTCTCGACCGCGAGCTGTTCGGCCTTGAGCATGTTGTCCTTGAAGACCTGCACGGCGGCCGCCATCGCGCCGATCTCGTCGGAGCGCGCTGCGCCCGGAATTTCCTCCGCCATCTCACCGGCGGCAAGGCGCGACATCCTCCTGGTCAGGTTGACGATCGGCGCGCAGACGCGGCGGCGGACCATGACGATAAGGCCGATGCTTGCGACGAGCACGGCCGCAAGGCCGGTCAGCGCGATCGTGAAGCTCAGCCGCGCGTCCGCAGAGGCCGTGCCGAGGATCTGCTCGGCATTCTCGTAGAATGCCTCGCGGACGCCGATGATGGCGCCCAGGCCGCGCTGCGAGCTCGCATACAACGTGTCGACGTCGATGTCGTATTTGCCGCTCGCCGCGCCGTCCTTGATGAGCTTGAGGTCGCGACCAAAGCTCTCGACATAGTCGGAATTCATCTTCTCGAGCGCGGCCGCGACGTTCGCCGGCGTCGTTGGATTGCCGCGTAATTCCTGGAGCGACATCAGGATCTGGTCGTTGCGGCCCTGCGCGCGGCTGATGTCGATCTTCTCGGCCTCGCTCGCCACCTTCTTGGAGCCGACGAGGTTCTTGTACTGGCTGGCATTGAAGCCGCCGACGTCACGCAGCGTCCAGGCGACATTGGCGTAGCTTGCCTGGCGATAGGCATCTCCGTTGAGGATCGCCATGCGGCGAACCTGCTCGCTGAGGAGTGCGGTGATGCCGTTGTTGAACACGGCGTTGTCGGCGACGATTTTGCGCGCAGCGTCCTTGCGGGCGTCCGCAGGACCCTCGATCGCCTTGTCGATGGCCTCGCGCAGGGCGGCAAACTTCGCATTCAGGGCGTCGATGCTGCTGGCAATGGTGTTGCCGTCCTCGAGGCTGCCCGGAAGCTGCTCCTTGCGCAGCGCGTTCATCCTGTCGCGCGCGCCGTCCGTCAGCTTGCGCAGCTTCTCGTGCTCGGCGCGCATCGCGGGATCGACCGTCGCCGGGCCGTAGAGAATGTTGGTGGCGTAACCGCGCTCGGGATTGAGATAGCGCGGGATATCGCCGACCGCGCGCACGATCTGGAGCCGGCTCTGGGCCTCCGCGATCCGGTCCATGGTCTGATATTTGGTCACCGCGACATAGACGGCGAGGCCGCCGCCGACGGTCGACAACGAGACGATGGCGGCAGTCAGAAGCGTGTTGATTTTCATAGCGGGTCCGGAAAAAGAGCCGAGGCGTGAAATCGCGTGAAGGGTAGGTGGGCTCGCTTAACTCCGGGTTTATGCTGCCGCGGCCGGCCGGTTTTGCGATCAGCCGGCCCTGCGGTCCATTGCCGCGAGGATCTCGAGCGTCGCGCCATCGCGCGCGCCGGCAAAATAGCGGGCAAGCGCCTGGCCGAAGATCGCCTCATCCGACACGGCTTCGAACAGCGTCATCGACGAGTGGAATTTGACGTCGTCGGGCGCGCCGAGGATCGCGTTGATGCTGCGATCCTTCACCGCGAGCACGAGGCCTGTGCATTCGAGGAGGCGCGGTCCGAGCACGGGGTGGGCGAGGTAGGCCTCGGCCTCCACCCGGGAGGCGATGGCATAGCGCTGCGACATGGCGCTGGCGCCGAGCCCGGCTAGTTGCGGGAAGATGAACCACATCCAGTGGCTGTGCTTTCGCCCCGCCGAAAGCTCTCCGACGACCCCCGGATAGATGTCGTTCTGGGCCTGGATGAAGCGTTTGAGGTCAAAAGGATCGCTCATTAACCGCCTCCGGCTGCCGCCCCGGCCGCGATTATGCCTAACTTTTGGCTCCTGATGTGGTAGCTGGTATAGAATCTCGACGGGGTTGGGTACCCCGAGGGGTTCGAGACGGGGTTGGGCGGGTCGATTTGGGGATCTGATGGTTTCCGACGCAGCACGGGCCAAGAAGCTCTTGTCGCGCCGCCGTATTGGGCGGCCGGAAACGCTTTTGCTGTCTTTGGCCGCCGTGGCGCTGTCGGTCGGCGCGGTCGCCTGGATCGCCTACGGCAACGGCACCGCCTCTCTCGCGTCGGCCGCATTGCCACCTAGCGGCCCAACGACATCCTTTGAGGACCGATTCCAGCCCAGTTCGCCGCCGCGCGACGCCGGCTTGCGCTCCGTCGAACGCTCGGCGGTCAGCATGATCCAGCTCAAGCTCCGCGACGCCAAGGCCCTGCTCGCCCAGCAACTCGTCCGTGACGACTGGCGCTCGACCCTGACCGAGGACGACAAGCAGGTGGTCGAGGCGACGGCGCCGCCATTGTCATCGCAGAAGCCCGACGTCCCGATGCCCCGGTCGCGCCCGGTGCAGGCCGATCTCGCCTCCCAAGTCGCCTCCAGCCAGGCCTTCGCCGATTCCCTGCCGAAGGGCGACAACCGCAGCCTGCTGCAAAAATTCTCCGACATGTTCCCGGGCAAGGTCAGGCTTGCCTCGCTGACGCCCGACAGCGGCCTGTTCCGCCAGGGGCCTGACCTCGCCGCGCTCGGCTACAATTCGCAGACCGCGGTGTACGACATCTCGGCGAAGGCGGTGTACCTGCCGGGCGGCGTGGCGCTCGAAGCGCATTCCGGCATGGGCGCGATGATGGACGACCCTGACCATGTCGACCAGCGCATGGTCGGCGCGACCCCGCCGGCGACCTACGAGCTGAAGCCTCGCGAAAAGCTGTTCCATGGCGTGCGCGCACTGCGCATGACGCCGGTCGACGGGACCAGCGCCCTTGGCCGCGTCGGGCTGCTCACGCACAGCTACATGCTCGGGCCGCGCGGCGACTCCAATGGCTGCGTCTCGATCAAGTTCTACGATCGTTTCCTGAAGGCCTATGACGATGGCGAGATCAACCGTCTGATCGTGGTGCCGAACCTGAAGGGCGCCACGTCGGTGTCGCAGCGCGCATCGGCCTCGGACTCCTAAAAGTCTGAACAAACGGCGGGCGCTGCCGTTTTCCCTTCGTTAAGCCGTTTTCGTGCAGAAGCAGCCCATGACCGATCCAACCAGTTCCGACACCCCGCTGCGCACGACGTTCAAGATTCGCCTGAACGGTAACACGCTGGCGATCGCGACCGTCGGCCAGGCCTATCAATTCCTCACCAACTACAATTCGATGGAATGGATGGAATTCCGTTCGCTGCATGAGGAGGCGGTTGCCGCACTCGAAGGCGCCGCTGACAACGCGATGCTTGCCGTGCAGGCGACGAACACAGTGCGCGCGCTTTTCGTGAGCGCAAAGCTGCTCTGAATGGCGTCCTTCTCCACGTCGCCGTTGCCGTGCTCCACGTCGAAGCTGCCTTCGTGAGGCTCGGCAACGCTCGACCTAAAACAATCGATCTGCCAGGCGGTCGGTCTCCCAGGCCCTCAAGAATTCGACCTCGCGTGCGACCCACTTGACGGGTTCGCTGCCCCATTCCCGCGTGCGGCTTGCATACTCGCCCATCAGCCAGAAGTGCCTGACGATGACGAACGCATGCGCGGCCTCGAAATCGTCTGGAGCGATAGGGCGGATCGTCCGATAGCCATCGATGAAGACGTCCCACATGGTGTACAGCTTGCGGCCAAAGGACAGCTTCGCCCAGAGGAAGACCGACAGGTCGTACGCCAGATAGCCGGGACCGCCGTCGTCGAAATCGAAGAAGACCGCATCGCCGGCGTCGCTGATACGCGCATTGAAGCCGTGACAATCGCCGTGACAATGGGTCCAGGTCAGGTGATCCAACGTCTCGATCCGTTCGGCGGTTCTCGCTGCAATGGCCTCGAGATCGCCGATGTGCGCGCCTGCGATCTCCAGGATGTTGCTGTCGCGAATTCTCGCAAGCGGCCGGCGCAACAGATGATCGAGATCGAGTTTGTAAAGCGCAGCCGGAGCACTATGTGACTCCGCGGCGTTGTGCAGCTTCGCCAGGGTCACGCCGTTCGCGCGGGCATCGGCGGTGGATGTTGCCTCGGGCACGCGCCCCGCGAGCTCGCGAAAGAGTACGCCCTCCCGCACGCCTTCCGGGGCCTGTCCCTGTACGAAGAGAGAGCCTTCGCGCGTTTCAACGGGCGCGGCAACCGGCACGCCGGATCTGTCCAGGTGGACCAGGAAGTCCGTTTCGGTCCGCACATCGGCGGCGCCGCGCGCGCGATGATGCGACAGGCGAAACACATAGCGTTCATCGGTTGCCGTGACGATGAGGTAAACATCGTTGAACCCGCGATTGAGCATCCGGCACTGAAGCGGAGCGGGCAGGGCGTAACGTTCGGCGACGAAGCGCGCAACGGTCTCTGCCCGGGACGTGGTGTAGACTGGCTCGAAATCGACCAAAGGCGGTGCTCAGGATTGCGTGCCGATCCTAATGCGGAGCGGTCATCTGTGGAAGCAAGAGCCGCCTCGAAAAGGACGATGCTGCGCCCCGCGTAGACGGGGGTCCAGCATCTTCTCGAGCTCATTGGCGCGGGAATCGGCGATTAGCGCCTATCCTCACCACGACCATCATCGTCATCGCCAGAATCATGATCAGCGCTCGGACTGCTGCCGGTCGATGCGGGCAAAGGTCGCCGCGTCGTTGGTCATGCCGCTGCCCTTGGGGCCGAAATCTCCGGGAAATTCATTGCAATCCGCAGATCCAAAAGTCCGCCAGTCGCGTAGGGCGAGGAATAGTGCCCAGGACGCGCTCTCCGAGTGGCGTAACCCGCCGAGAAATTAACCGGCCATTAACCATCTCGGTCGCATCGTTAACCATTCAATAACAAGGACGAGTCGGCAGCCATGGAGGCAGCAGCAAGACCTCAACGCCAATTGGTGCGCCTGCGCGGCCGATCCTACGTCGCCTTCGTCTTCGTGCCGACGGTTCCGATCGTCGATTGGCTCCAGGAGATCGACGCCACGATCGCGCGCTCGCCGGGATTCTTTGCCGGCCGCCCGGTGGTGGTCGATCTGTCCTCGGTCGATCTCAGCCAGTCCGGCATCACGCATCTACTCGGAAGCCTCCAGGAGCGAAATATCCGCGTGCTCGGCCTCGAGGGGGTGGAGGAGGCGCGGCTGACGCCGAACATGCCCCCGCTGCTCTTGGGTGGACGTTCCTGCGGGCTCGAGCCGACCCCGCCGAAGAAGGTCGAGGTCACGAAGCAGCCGAGCTCACTGCTGCTCGAAAACCCCGTGCGGTCGGGCCAGACCGTGATCTTCCCCGAGGGCGACGTGACGATCCTGGGCTCGGTCGGCTCCGGGGCCGAGGTCGTCGCGGGCGGCTCCATCCATGTCTACGGCGCGCTGCGCGGGCGCGCCATGGCCGGCGTCAACGGCCACTCCTCCGCGCGTATCTATTGTCAGAAGATCGAGGCTGAACTGCTTGCAATTGATGGATTTTACCAGACTGCGGACGACATCGACGCCGCCTTGCGCGGCAAGCCGGCGCAGGCCTGGCTACAGGGCAATACCATGCGAATTACAGCACTGAACTGACCAGCAAGGGAGATATTTGAGATGAGTAAGGTACTGGTCGTGACATCAGGCAAGGGCGGGGTCGGCAAGACCACGACGACCGCAGCCTTGGGGGCAGCGCTGGCGCAGCGCGGCGACAAGGTCGTGGTCGTCGATTTCGACGTCGGCTTGCGCAACCTTGACCTCGTGATGGGCGCCGAGCGGCGCGTCGTGTTCGACCTCATCAACGTGGTGCAGGGAGTTGCGAAGCTCCCGCAGGCCCTGATCCGCGACAAGCGGTTGGAGAATCTCTGGCTGCTGCCGGCCTCCCAAACCCGCGACAAGGACGCGTTGACGGAGGAGGGCGTCCGCACGGTCATCGCCGATTTGCGCAGCCGGTTCGACTGGGTGATCTGCGACAGCCCTGCCGGCATCGAGCGCGGCGCCTCTATGGCGATGCGCTTCGCCGACGAGGCCGTGATCGTCACCAACCCCGAGGTCTCCTCGGTGCGCGACTCCGACCGCATCATCGGCATGCTCGACTCCAAGACGGTGCGCGCCGAGAAGGGCGAGCGCGTCGAAAAGCACGTCCTGATCACGCGCTACGATCCCTCGCGTGCCTTGCGCGGCGAGATGCTGAACATCGACGACATCCTCGAGATCCTCGCAACGCCGCTGCTCGGCATCATCCCGGAGAGCCAGGACGTGCTGAAGGCGTCCAACGTCGGTACGCCGGTGACGCTGTCCAATGCGGACGGCGCGCCAGCACGGGCCTACATGGATGCGGCGAAGCGGTTGTGCGGTGAAAACATCCGCATGACCGTGCCTTCGGAGAAGAAGGGCTTCATGGATCGCCTCCTGCGACGGAGGGCAGCATGAGCATGGGTCTGCTCCGGCTTCTTCGCGGCAACAAGGCCACTGCTCCCGTCGCGCGCGAGCGGTTGCAGATCCTGCTTGCGCATGAGCGCGGCCAGCGCGGCCAGCCCGATCTGCTCGGCGTGCTGCGCGAGGAAATCCTCGCGGTCGTCTCGAAACATGTCACGCTCGACCCGACCAAGGTGATCGTGCGGCTGGAGCGTGGCGACGAAGTCTCGACGCTCGAGGTCGACATCGAGGTGCCCAACGACATCGAGCGCAAGCGGGTGGCGGTCGGGTAGAGACCCGGCCGGGTCGTCTAACTTGGGGTGGATGAGAAGGCAGTCCGCTGGCGACAGCGGGCTGCCTTTGTTGCATTCGCAATGCCTGGCCATTCAAATTCCGGGGCGTGCCGATGTGATGTGACGCGCGGGAACCGGGCTCGCGCTCGACCGTTTGAGAGAGGCCGCGGCCGCATCGACGTCGCGGCTGCGACGCGTCAACCGGGAGAGCGCCCATGATGTCCGAGGTCCAGGTTCACACCATCGCACGTCAGATGCTCGAGAAGCATGGCTTTGCTGCGATTGCTCAGGCCGCACAGTTGGCGCAGGCCTGCGAGAACCGCGGCGAGGCCGAGGAGGCGAAGGAGTGGCGTCACATCGAGGACGCCATGAAGATCATGAAGGGCCCGCACCAGAGCTGAACGGGCGGCCGCGGCCTCAGTGCGCGTCCGGTTCAGTGCCCGGCGCCGGCGGCTTGTGCTGCGTCTGCGCCTGGCTGCTGTGCTCGCCGGTCTCCTTGCAGGGAAGCTGCGTCCAAGAGCCGTCCGGCGCCTGCTGATAGGCACTGCACGTTGACGCGGCCGATTTCTCTTCGGCCTGCTGGGTGTTGGAATTCCTGGCAAGCACGGGCGCGGTCAACGCGCCTGCGAGCACGCCTATTAGCACGATGTAGGCAGTCCGCATTGTGGGTCTCCTTGACGAAGCCGCCCGTATGCTTGCGAGGATTGTGACGATTGTTGGCCAAGGCCACCGGTTCCATCGCGGCATGGCTAACGTTGGCACGAGCGCCTCACTGCCCCGCGGGCTCGCGCCTTCCCGCGACACACCATCAGGCGAGGGCGTGTCCGTGCAGCCGACATCGTGCGTTTTCCTCAACTTGAAGGATTGGACGAAGGAGGGACCCGAAGTTCACCGGGCGCGCCGGCTGTGCTGTGAGATCATTATTTGGTGTGAATGAGCCCGGCGAGGTTGGTCTTCTGGGCTTCGCACCAGCCGCTCATTCCGAGCCGTCGCTGGTCGAGATCGGTTGATTGGGTCGCGACCGCGACCTCGGCCATGAGATCGTCGTCCTGCTTCTCGCCCATCTTGCCGCCGGTGTGCATGAAGGCGATGGCCTTGCGTACTTTCTCGGTCGTGCCGTCGGGCAGCTGCATATCCTGCGCTCGCTTCACCAGGTCCTGATAGACGAGATCGGTGCCGGGGCATTCGACCTTGGCGGCGAAGGCCTGCAGGACCATCGTCACATAGACCGATCGCGGCGCGGCCTGGGCGGGTGCAGCAATCAGAATCAAGCCCGCGATCAACCAACCATAGCGCATTCCAAAATCCTCCCTTTTTTTGAGAGGCTAGCGCTAGGGGCCCCGCCGCGCAATGGGGGTGGAAGATCACGCGCACTCGCGCGGGCCGTGAGGTCGGTACGCCTCACGCGAGGAATGCCGCCCCGTCATGCGATGGCGAATGCGGGTTGGCGATGCGTGACGAGCTAACCGGACCGTTGCCAGCTCGGAACGGGATCGAGCGGCGTCCGATAAACCTCGTTGTGATCGCGGTCGGTGACGCGCACGGCGCATCCCCTATGCTGAAGATCGGGATTCACCTGAGACAACTCGTTGGCCAGTTGCTCAGCGCGATCCGAGGCGACCTCGAGGTCTTCGAGGATAATACCGCCCTGGTTCTTGAACTCTTCACCAACCACGAGATCGAAGTAGTAGTAAGGCATCCGAGGTCCCCAAGTCTTGACTACAAAGTCTTGCGTACTCAAGTCCGACGACAAGTCTCACGCAGGAGATGGTACCACTGAGTCGATCTTTCCCGAACGAAGTGTCCGCGCAATCTCTGTGCTTATGGGGCAAAAATCATGTGCACCACGCGAGATCGTTAAGATTTTATTAAGTATGCGCGCGTCATGCTCGCAGCATGGAATTGCAACAGAACCGGGCTCCGGGAACCGGCAGTTGCAAGAGAAGGCCGGCGGCATAGATCCCGACGGCCTTTTCTCCTTCCGGTCACAGCACAAAAATTCGCAGGCCCGTAACCGCCCGGACTCAACGTCTCACGACGACTCAGACAGCGTCACCTCTGTTCGGCCTGCGCTCGCGCACGAGCGAGGCGAACGCGTAGATCAGAATCGCAAGCGGCGCGAACAGCACCAGCATCGCGAACAGCGTCATGACGTTGGCGACGAAGTCGTCCGAGACCTGCGGACCTGCGACCGTCGAAACGATCCGGCTTGCTGCTCCGATCAGCGCGAACAATCCGACGATCGCGAACAGAATGACCAGCGGCGTTGCCGCAAGCCATAGATTCGAAACGAAGCGTCTGATCGTCGGCATGGTTGTCAGCTCGAAGCGCATGTCCGGTCGGTGAGCGAACCGGTTCTGCGCTCTGGTCTCGGTGTGCCGTCGAAGGGTTCACGAGCCCGAGGCTAGTGCACCGGCATCGGCGGACGCACCACCGGTCCGTCGTCATCGGCGAGCTGCGAGGTGGAAGCAGGCGGTAGCGGCGACGGAACGGCAGCAGCTTGTGGTGGAGGTGCGACCGGCACTGGTGCGTAAGTTGGTGCATAGGTCGGAGCGGCGGCCATCGGCCTGGGTTTGCGCACAGGCGGCGCCGGCGGCCGCGGCGGCAGAGCCGAGAGCTTCGCGCGTGGATCGGCAATCCTGGCCTCAGCCGGCTTCGGCGGTGCGGCCTTCGCGATCTCGCGCGCGATCTGCTCCTGGCTCGCTTTCAGTTCGGCCATGTTGGCCTTGAGCTGCTCGATCTGCTGCGTCATCGCGGCGAGATCGCGCGTCATCGACTGGAGCGACTGCGCCGCGTCGGGCGCCGTCGTCGGCGGGCTCGTGTTGCCGTTGTCCTGCGCCTGAGCCGGAATTGGCGGCTGCGCGGCGGGTTGATCGGCCACCGTGGCCTGCTGTTCGGTTGTGGCCTGCTGTTCGGTTGACGCAGCCTGCTCCGTTGCCGGCGGTGTCGCTTGTGACGGCGAAGCGACCACGGTCGGCATCCATGCAGCAACCATCGCTTTTGCGGTATCGCCGTGGGTCTGCCAGGCGATGGCTGCGGCGGCGCTGCCTCCGGCAAACAGCAGGGTGACGAACGCGCTGCGAAGCCATCTGCCGACCGACGAGCGCTTGCGCGTGACGCGGAGATCGCTGGCGGCTGCGCGAACTGCGGTGTCGACTGACGGCGCCGCGGAGGAAATCTCTTTCATCAGATTGATCTTCAGATTGATCTTGGGCTCCGGACGCGTTGCGCTGTCAGGCACGAGCGTGGGCGTGGTCGCGGCCTTGTCCGGGCGCGCGGCGAGGACGATCTCGGGCGCGATATCGAGCGCGTCGTGCGGATCGTTATCCTTGACCGTGTCCTTCACGATTTCATCGACGATTTGCTTGCTGTTCAGCGTCGCGAGCATCGAAGCTCCTTAAACCTTGGTCGTCCGCATTCGCGCGAGCCGATGGAAAGAGATCAGTCGGTCCTCCACCCCCAGTGCGCACGAGTCCAGCCGGGTTTGACGAAAGCAAGGCGGCAGGAAGGAGAGTGTGGGGCTGCCCCCTTGCGGGCGTGCCGGCGGAACCCCTGGCTCCCGGACACTTGTCAGTTTTCCCGCCGTGCCGCCATTTTTTCAGCACGATTTGGGCAGCAGATGTAGAAGGTTGGGGGCGCAACCTGGGGCAGGCTGTGCAAAAATCCTCTATCGCAATACTGGTAGCCGCGTTGCTGCCACTGGGCGGTTGCATGCAGGCGACCCTGTCGCCGTCCAACAGCGCGAGCATGACGCCACGCGACCGTCAGTTGCTGGCGCATACGCCTTACGCGCAGGCGAACGTACCCGAGCAATATCTCCGCCATATCGTCGACTATTCGCGCAAGGAGCAGCCGGGCACGATCCTGGTCGATACCGACGCGCGCTATCTCTACTACGTTCTGCCCGATGGCAAGGCGATCCGCTACGGCGTAGCCGTCGGCGAGGAGGCGATGGCGTTCTCCGGCGTGGCACGGGTCGGCCGCATGGCCGCGTGGCCGGACTGGATCCCGACACCGGAGATCCAGGAGCGGCTTGGGCCCTATCCTTCGCGCGTTCCCGGTGGCGCGGCCAATCCGCTCGGTGCGCGGGCGCTTTACCTCTATGCCGGCAACAAGGACACGCTCTATCGCATCCACGGCACCAATCAGCCGGAATATATCGGCCAGGCGATCTCCTCCGGCTGCATCCGGATGCGCAACGAGGATGTGATCGACCTCTACGACCGGGTGAAGATGGGTTCGACCGTGGTGGTGCTGCCACCGGGACGGACGGCGCAAAGCGGGGCAGGAGACGGCTTGCGCGGGTAAGCAGGTAGCTGCGGAGATCGTTGAACTGGCGCGGGCTCGGCGAGCGTTGACCGGGCCCTTCTACGTTCTGGAACCGCAAAACGTGAAATGCCTCACAGCGGATGTGCTGCAGGTGAGCTATGCCTCACGCGCTAGCTGCCAACGGAGGCACCATGCAGAAATTCTTTTATGAATTGAACGAGCACGACCGCCGCATTGCGCGAAAGTGGCGGTGGGCAAGTGTCAGCTTTTACGGCTCGATTCTCGCAGGACTGATCCTGTACGTTGAATCCGGAGGTGAACTACGCTTCCGCCGATTCCGTGCCGCATGCAAAGGTCGCGAGCAGTTCGAGGCACTGAGCTTCGAGCGGCCTCGCTACTCGTCGGGCCGGGCGATCCGCCATTGCAGGGTCGTGGCGTTGCCATTGGTGTCGCCGGGCGCCTTGTCGGCGGGAGACGTGTAGAGCGGGCGATAGCGGTACGCCCACATCTTGCTGCCGTCATTGCGTGTGATCACGGTGAAGTCGCCGACCGCCTTGGCGTCGGTGGGCGCTGACAGCGGTGTCCAGATCTGGGGACATTTGCCGTCGCAGTTCGATGTCTTGCCGCTGGTGTCACGCTCATAATAATAAAGCGTCATACCTTTGAGATCGACGAGCTTTGGGCCTTGCTTGGTCAGGATCACGCGCGCCGGCGCGGTCGTGGCGTCGGGCTTTGGCGGCGGCGGAGCATCCGAGCCATGTCCGTTTGCGAGCGCCTGCCCGGAAAGGAGCAGTGCGGCTGCGGCCACCATGACGAACCTGAACATCCAAGGCCCCCGATCACAAAATTAATCGCGCGTTAAGCGCAGAATGGGGCGACGGTAACAGTCGAAAGTTAGTTCCAGGTTTCGCCGCGCTGCGACAAATGTGGGCACTGGTTGCAATCGGCGAGGATTTGCGGGAACTCTATCCCACGCGACATCCAAGCGGGGAGTTACGCCATGGCCTTTTCGCTCTACGACGCAACGGTTGCCAATTATCTCCAGATTCTGGGCGCGGTCGGCGGTTTCCTCGACAAGAGCCTGGTCCATTTCAAGGAGAAGGGCATCGATCCGGCCGAGGTCGTGGAGACGCGGCTTGCGCCGGACATGTGGCCGCTGCGCGCCCAGGTGGTGTCGGTCGCGCATCATTCGCGCGGCGCGCTCGCAGCGGCGAGGGACGGGGTGTTCGTCCCGCCGAGCATCAACCCCGATCACGACTACGCCTCGCTTCAGGCGCTGGTGACCGAGGCTCGCAACGAGATCTCCGCTCTGACACCCGAAGCCGTCGATGCTCTGGTCGGCCGCGATGTCACCTTCAAGGTCGGTGACCGCACGGTGCCCTTCACCGCGGAGGGTTTTCTGATGTCGTTCTCACTGCCGAACTTCTTTTTCCATGCGACCGCGACCTACGCCATCCTCCGTCACAAGGGCGCGCCGCTGGGAAAACGCGATTTCATTGGCCGGCTGAAGCTGAAGACGTGAGCGCACTCACGTCGGCGCCTCGCGCATCGGCGCGCGGCTAAGGTCATTGCCCGCGGCGATCGCCTTGCGCAGCAGCCGCATTAATTCATCGGCTTCCTTGTCGGTCAGGCCGCGGAGCATGATCCGCTGCGCCGCCTCGACTGCTGGTGTGATGGCACGCAGCGTCTTGCCTCCTTCGTCGGTGATCTCGAGTTCGCGCGCGCGCCGGTCGCGGCTGCTGGCGCGACGCTCGGCAAGGCCCTTCTGCACGAGGCGATCGATCACGCCGGTGATGGTCGTGCGGTCGTACGCGATCAGGCCTGCCAACGTCACCTGGTCGAGCCCGGGATTGGCCTTGATGGTCGCGAGCGCCGCATATTGCACAGGCGTGAGGTCGAAGCCTGCGTCCTCCACCTCGGCGAGGAATACCGCCACGGCAATCTGCTGAAAGCGACGGGCCAGATGGCCGGGCATGTCGTTGTTGTCTTTCACCGGACGCTCCTCGGATGACGGGCATTGACAAGTATACTGATAGTCAGTATACTGATCAATACTGAAGAAGGACCTAACGCGGTCCACTTAACGCGCAACAGGGGAGGAGCAGGTCTCATGCAGTTCCATCTCAATGGATTTTTGGCCGGCGACCCCGATATCGCCGACCCGGCAGAGCGCATTCAGGCCTCCGGCGCGGCCGGCTCCGTTCCGGACGAGGTCGACGTTTTGATCGTTGGTTGCGGCCCGGCAGGACTCACGCTCGCGGCGCAGCTCGCCGCGTTTCCCGACATCAAGACCTGCATCGTCGAGCAGAAGCCCAGTCGCCTTCTCGTCGGCCAGGCCGACGGCATCGCCTGCCGCACCATGGAAATGTTCCACGCCTACGGCTTTGCCGAGCGCGTGCTGAAGGAGGCCTATTGGGTCAACGAGACGACGTTCTGGAAACCCGACGGCAAGCACAGCGCAAACATCGTGCGCAGCGGCCGGGTGCAGGACGTCGAGGATGGGCTATCCGAATTTCCGCATGTCATCCTGAACCAGGCGCGCGTGCATGACGGCTTTCTCGACGTCATGCGCAAGTCGCCAGCCAAGCTCGAGCCGCACTACGCACGGCGTCTGATCGATCTCCATGTCGACCCCGCGGCGCGCTTCGAAGATCATGCGGTGACGGTGAGGTTGGAGAGGATCGATCCGGCTCACGAGGGTGGGATCGAAACCGTGAAGGCGCGCTATGTCGTCGGCTGCGATGGCGCGCGCTCCGGCGTGCGCAAATCCATCGGCCGTGAGTTGCACGGCGATTCCGCCAACCACGCCTGGGGCGTGATGGACGTGCTCGCGGTGACCGACTTTCCCGACATTCGGTTCAAGGCACTGATCCAGTCGGCCAACGACGGCAGCATCATCGTGATTCCACGGGAGGGAGGCTATCTCGTGCGCCTCTATGTCGAGCTGACGACGCTCGATATCGGCGAGCGTGTTGCGAACCGCAAAATCACCTCCGACGATTTGATCGCGAAGGCGCGCCGCATTCTCAATCCCTACACGCTCGAGGTGAGGGAGATCGCCTGGTGGTCGGTCTACGAGATCGGTCAGCGCCTGACAGACAAGTTCGACGATGTGCCGGAGGCGGAGACCGCGACGCGGCTGCCTCGCGTCTTCATCGCTGGCGATGCCTGCCACACTCACAGCCCGAAGGCGGGGCAGGGCATGAACGTCTCGATGCAGGACGCTTTCAATCTGGGCTGGAAGCTTGCCGCCGTGCTGCGCAAGCAGTGCGCACCGCACCTTCTGCACAGCTATTCGAGCGAACGTCAGGCGGTGGCAAAAGAGCTGATCGAGTTCGATCGCGAGTGGGCGACGATCCTGGCCTCGGCCAAGGGCGACGGCAAGGCCGCGGATGCAGCCAAGACCCAGGACTACTTTGTCCGCCACGGGCGCTACACCGCGGGGACAGCAACGCATTATCGGCCGGGGCTCCTGACCGGTAACACCACACATCAGCATCTGGCCAGCGGTCTCGTGATAGGCAAGCGTTTTCATTCCGCACCGGCGATCCGCCTTGCCGATGCAAAGCCCGTTCACCTCGGCCACGTCGCCAGGGCGGACGGCCGCTGGCGCATTTTTGCGTTTGCGGGCGCGGGCGACCCCGCGGCGGGCGACGGAGCGATTGCCTCGTTCTGCGATTTCCTGAGCCAGGGACGGGAGTCCCCGGTGCGACGCTATACGCCGGTAGATGCGGATATCGACTCCGTGATCGATGTACGCGCGGTGTTCCAGCAGGATCATCGCGAGCTCATCATCGGCGCGATGCCGCCACTGCTTCTGCCGGCGAAGGGGCGGTACGGACTTCGCGACTACGAAAAGATGTTCTGCCCCGATCTCAAGAGCGGTCACGATATCTTTGCCATGCGCGGGATCGGTCGCAATGCAGGATGCATGGTCGTGGTGCGGCCGGACCAATACGTCGCACATGTGCTGCCCCTCGATGCGTATGCAGAGCTGGCGGCATTCTTCGACAGCTTCATGTTGCAAGTGAATTGAGGGTCGCGCGATGAATGGCGGATGAATATTGAACCCGTCTGCCATCGGCCTCTTCATCTTTCGGCCAGTTCGACGCGGTGGCGCGGAACGCTCGCTCCGCTCGAACGTTCCTGCTCGCATGAGGAGGATCACGCTATGAAGCTTAGACTTGCGTTTGCCGCAGCCATGCTGCTCGCGCCGACCGCCGCACTCGCGGCGCCCGGCATCGTCACTGCGTCCGTCGGGTTGAGGGCGGGGCCGGGTCCCGGCTTTCCGATGGTCGATCGCATTCCCGGAGGCTCCCGCGTCAATGTCCACGGCTGCCTTGACGGCAAGGCCTGGTGCGACGTGAGCTGGTCGAACGACCGCGGCTGGGTGTCGTCGCAATATCTCGAATATCTCTACCGCAACCACTACGTCTATCTGCCCGACTATGTCGACGAGGTCGACGTGCCGGTGGTGCCGTTCGCGCTGAGCTCGTACTGGTCGAGCTACTATGCCGGCCGGCCCTGGTATCACCGCCGCGACTACTGGGCGAACTACTGGACATCGCATGAGCGCAATGCGACGCGGATGACGCTCGATCCGCGAGCCGCGCGCATCGGGCGAGCCGCGACGCGCGAAGGTGCGATCGCGGTCGGAGGCGGGCGCGCCGGCGAAGCCGCGCGTGTGACGCGCGAGCAATCGCAGGCTCGCGAGATCCGCGGTCGCCCGGCGGATGCACAGGCGCGGATGACGCATGAGAACGCGGTACGTGCGACGCACGAGAATGCGCGCGCCGCTGCCCATGAGAACGCTCGCGCCGCGGCCCGCGTGCAGCCAATGGCGCGCCCTCAGCCGCAGAATGCGCGCAGTCACGAGGCGCCGCGCGTCTCGGCGGCGCCCGCGGCACGTCCCGCGATGCCGCACGTCGCGCAGCCCAATGTCAGTCATGGCGCGCCGATGAACGCGCATGCGCAGATGCCGGCTCCGCGCGCAGCAGCGCCCGCGACACCCCATGTCGGTGGTGGTGGTGGCGGCGGTGCGCCGCATATCAATGCCGCGCCGCATGGCGGCGGTGCGCCCGCCGGCGGCCCTCCGGGCCGTGAGCGGCACTAACAAGAGCGAAAGCCCGGCCAAGAGCCGGGCTTTTCCTTTCCGGCCTGCACAATTTGAGGCAATTACGCAGAGGTAGATTTCATCGAACGTAACAACTTCACCGGATGCTCCCTTTGTCCACTCGGGGCAAGGGGCTTACGGGAGGATGACGATGAGACAGCCAGGCCATTCGGAGACGCGCCGGCAAAATGTCGCGATGAAGTCGATGTCGAAGGAGGCGAAGCAGCTCGCGCGTGTGATCGCCGGCTATCGCGGCTCGCTTCTCGATCTCGACCAGCAGCGGACGAGGACGAAATTGTCCGACGCCGAAAAGGGTATTTTGGACGAGCGGCGCAACAATTTGCTTGTGACGATTGCAGCATTGGAAGACCGCCTCTCGGCGGTGCAAGGATTGATCGACCTCGGCCGGCCGCACGTCATTCGCGTGCATTGACCGCCGCCAGCGCGTCCGACATCCATGACGTGATGGTTTCGCGTGCCGCGGCGGCGGTCGCGAGGCTGCACGATGCTCTGGACGGCACCAAATTGCCATGCTCCCGGCGAATTGCCGCCAAAGCCCGCTGGCACGTGAGAAGCGGGAGCAGGGGACGTGCGATGGGGACGACAGTGGCTTACAAGATGGTCGCAGAACGCGACAATGAGACGTATAGGTTCGAGCGTGAGAGCCGGCTCGTGATCGTGGCGAAGGCGCGCGTGTGGGCGAGCGAAGGCTGGCAGGTCGTGATAACCGACCAGGATGGCAAGGCCTACGCGCCGGCCGAATTCGAGGCGTTGCTGGCGGCCTGACCGGCCGCTTGATGGGGACAGGGGACAATTTTGACGTCATCTGATCGATCGGGGCGCGGGCTAATCGCGCCCCTGTTTGGCGTGGCCGCAGCAGTCCTGCTGACCGCGACCATTGCGCGCGCGCAAAATCTCGACGAGGGCAAGCCGCCGCAAAAACTGTTTGCCGATGGCTGCGCGAGCTGCCACCGCAGCCCGCGCGGTCTCGCCAAGGGGCGCTTCAGCTTCACGCTCTATTGGTTCCTGAAGGACCATTATGCGAGCAGCGCGGATTCGGCGAAGGCGCTCGCCGCCTATCTGGAGAGTGTCGACAGCCCGCCCGCGGGAAAGTCGCGCGCGGCGGCGAAATCGTCGAAGCCCACCGGTGCACCTCGGTCGTCGCTGCGACCGCCAGCGTCAGTGCCGCAGAGGTAACGAGTTACGCGGCTACCCGCTCAGCTCGTGCGCACTTTCGAAGCTCTGGCCGCCTGCGGCTGTTTCGCGGAGCCTCGCGCATCGCGCGCAACGGTGTGCCGGGCCGAGCGTGCGGCCGCGAGCTTCCTCGCAGCAATCTTTTTGTGCGGCTTCGCCTCAGCCGTGGCCTGCCTGGAGGTCGCGCCGCCCCGGCGAGACACATATTCCTGGCCGTCGATAGGGCCAACATGCGGCGGATCGTGGTCGAGATAGGGCCGGCCGATGCCGAGCGCCTTGCCGTTGGCATCGACCCACTTCCATAGCAGTTCGGTGGAGACCCAACGCTGCGCGCGGTTCTCGCCCTTGACGCTCACGATATCGGCGGCGAGCCCATGGCCATAACCGCCACGGGTGCTGCCGCCATGATACGACCGGTTGGAGGCGGCTTTCAGGCCGCTCGCGATCGATTGACGATAGTCGTCGCGGAAGGCGCTGGTAATGCCGGGCTCGAGACCGGCCGCCTGCGCGGCGTGAAGCGCGTGGAACAGCTTGAGCTTGAAGCTGCGGTCCATGCCGCCGATCACGTAATCCATCAGCGACATGCCGGCCTTGTCCGCGGCCTTCGGATCCTTCCAGGCAAAATCCTCGTCGACCAGCTTGGTGAACGTCCTCATGACCGTCACCATCTTGCCGCGACGCTTCACCGTCACGCTACGGCGCTCCTCCTCCTTGATCGAATCCTCCTTGGGCGTGCGCTGATAGAGCGCCCAGAGATAGCGGTCGATGCAGACGTCGACGACGAGGCATTCGTCGGCGACTTCGAGCGGATCCGGACCTTCGCGCGTGACGGCTGTCGCGTCGGTCGAGACGGGCTCCGCGCTCGCTGCGGCGAGTGGCGGCGTCTCCGCAGGCAGCACATCCGTCGGATCTGCGGAAGCAAGCTTGACGGTCGGCTCGTGCGTCTCCGTGGCGGTGATGCGCTCCGGCGTGCTTGAACTTGCGGGCTGCGGCGCTGTTTCCGCCGGCAGCATCTGTGCTGGATCGGCCGATGCAAGCTTGACGATGGGATCCGATGCGGTCGCGGCTGGCACCACGTCGGTCGTCGTCGTGCTCACCGCCGGCAGTGCGATCGTCGGCACGTCGATCACGGCGACGGGCTCGCTCACGGTCGCAGCGCGCGGGACGTCGGCAGGTTCGCCGCGCGCGGCGAGAGCAGGTGCGGAAGAGTCTGCAGCGACGTTGGCGCTGCTATTCTGGATTGCCCCAGGGGCGACTGTGGTGAGCCAAAGTGCAAAGGAGCCCGCGAGTACCGCCACGGGGCACGACACCGCCACGATGAGAGAGCGCTGATCGTTCATCATCCCAGCCTCCAAAGGCTCCCGCCGGAACCCGATTGCAACAGCCAAGCATGCGACGCAGCAATTGTTCGGGCGATGATATGGCGGCGCAATGGCACAAAAGACGGTTGCGGAGCTTTTCAGCGTGAGTGTGTCCCGGTGGACACGCGCGGGTTCCCTGCAGTTCCCATACGCCTCGCTGAGCGTCGCACGATCACGACGCTGAAAACAAAAAGGCCGCCCAACGGGCGGCCTTTGAAGTCATAAGCGCAGAGCCAATCAAAGTAGGTACCGCAAAGCCAGCCCCGGGATTCTCAAAATCGGCACGAGCTGAAACATTCTGCCCGGTCGCGTCGACCTTAATAGAAAATTGTTTCGCGCGAAATGAGGAACTATGACTTCGCTTAATGCAAACCCTTAACGCGCGATGCAGCGTGAAAAGTCATGACTGGAGCGCGCCCGGCCAGGCCGATATGCAGATAGTGCCAAGGCGCGCCAGCATCGCGCACCATTACCGGCTCTACTTTCCCGGCGGCGTGTAAGCGGCGGCGAGGCGCGAGGCCTTTTCCGCGACCGACTTGAACTCGCCCATCTTCCAGGCGCGCACCGTTTCGATTTTCGCGATCGCACCGCTCGCAGCAGCCGCCATGCCGACCGCGATGGCATCGGAGCCGTCGGGCATATCCGTGATGATCACGGCATCATGCGCGCCGGTGGTCATGAACGCGCCAAGCAACTTGCCGCCGGCCTTCTCGACCAGCGTGTTGACGACCTCGGTGCGGTCCGTCGGCTTTTCGACAAGTCCCTTCACGCCCGTGTTCGAATAGGAGACGTAGGTGATGAACAATGGCATCGTTCCCTCCGTTGGGTGACTGAGCGCACGATCAGCTTTTTGAAAAAGGCGCCCGCAAGGGCGAGGATCAAGCCTGCCGACGGCATGCAAGCTGCCTGAAAAACGAAGCGGACTTCGGCACGTCCAGTGTGGCGGCAGCGAGGGACTATAGTCCCTTTTTCCCACGCGACAATGCGTTCACCTCGTGCAAGCGCGGTTGGGCTCTTGCGAAAGGTATCATCTTGGTGGAGCAATTGATGAGTATCGCTTTCGCTCCATCCACCTCCAAATTAAATCTTCCAAATCAACTCCTGCAAGTCGCATCCTCCAGGTCAAATCGCGCACATGCTCGTCATCTCCATTCAAAGTCAGGTCGTTCACGGCCATGTCGGCAACTCGGCCGCCGTCTATCCCATGCAGGCGGAGGGCGTGAATGTCGCGGCGGTGCCGACGACATTGCTGTCGAACCACCCGCGCTATCCGACGCTGCGCGGCCGCGTGCTGGACGCGGATCTGGTGGCCGATCTCCTGCTCGGCGTCGAGGAGCGGGGCCTGATCGAGCGGGGAAGCGTCCTTCTCACGGGCTATCTCGGCTCGCCTGCAAATGCAGAGGTCATCGCCGATTTCGTCGAGCGCGCGCGGCGACGAAATCCAAAGCTTATCTATCTCTGCGACCCCGTGATCGGGGACGACGGCAAGGTCTACGTCGCGGACGGCATTTTGGATGTGATCCGCAAGCGGCTCGTGCCGTCTGCGACCATCATCACGCCGAACCAGTTCGAGCTGGAACTGCTGTCCGGTATTGCAGTGAAGGATGCGTCCAGCCTGCTGGCCGCGAGCGTCGCCCTCGCGGCGCAGGGCCCCCGAGGCGTCAT
>NZ_JBANAZ010000078.1:0-41019 GCF_059803455.1 Bradyrhizobium sp. UFLA05-108
CCAGCCAGCATGGTGAATCAGAAACAAGCTGATTTGGGAATCCCAAATCGATTCAACCTAACCCCATCCCGCTTTAGTTGCTTGATGAGCGTTTCGAGGCGCGAGGCCATGTTGACGGCAGGGCCTATGACGGTGAAGCCGGGAGCGCGAGCCGATACAGTTATCCCGAACGGCGGCGCTTGGCTCCATCCGGACTACGGCTTTCGGCAGCCTTCGCCAATCCCAGGTCGGCAAGGTTCGCTGGTTCCTGTGCCGCCTTTCGCCATTGCGCCGGCGTGATGCCCATGTGGCTCTTGAAGGCGCGCTGGAATGCGGCCTCGGATTGATATCCTGCTATCTCCGCAACGCCTGCGGTCGAGATCGAGGATTTCCGCAATTCGTTCGCCGCGCGCGCCATGCGGATGTCCGTCAGGAGATCGCTTGCAGACCGTCCCAGTTTCTCCTGGAATTGACGGGCGAGCGTGGCACGCGACATATTGCACAGGCGCGCAAGCTCGGGCAGCGACCACGCGCGCGCCGGCTCGTTGAACAGAACGGCGACGGCCGGGGCCACGCGAGGATGACCAGCCAGCGCGAGGAGACCCCGCGGCGCATCTTCGGTCTCACTTGCAAGGCGCAGCACGAGCGCGAACATCGCCGTTGAAAGCGCGTTGAGCATTGCACGGCCACCCAAGTGATCGTCCGCCGACTCGCTGCGCATCAGCGCAACGAGACCGCCAAGCTGCGCACCGGTGTCCCTTTGCACCGCGCGCGCGCCGGCATGCACGACCAGGCGTGGAGGGAGATAGCTGCGCAAAAACCGATCGTGCGGGGGCGCGATCGCGAAATGTCCGCACAGCAAGTCAAGCCGTTCGCCTCCGCCAGCGTTTTCACTGATCACGAGATTGAGCTCTCGGCGATTTCGTGCCGGCTTCGGCCGCGCGCCGCTCCCGTCGTGCATCACATGGCGCGGATTGCCGGGAAGCAGCAGGATGTCGCCCGTTTCCAGGTGAAGCGACCGTCCGCCCGCTGGATCTTCGAGCAGCGCCGAACCGCCGACAACCGCGTGATAGGGGATTTCGTTCGCCTCGCCCGGCCCCTGGTCGATGCGCCAGGGCGCACCGTAGGCGCAGCGCAGATCGAGGCGACCGTGCACCGGTATCATCTCGAACAGCCGGCTAAGCCAATCCACGACGACCTCCCGACCGGGAAATGAGATGATTGAGCATATATATGAGTTATTGCGACATTCAAAGACTCAAGCCGCGATCATATTGTCACTCCGCAATCGTTCACGAACCCAACGAAGGAGTGTCACCATGTCTCGTCTTACTGTCCCCAACCTCGAAACCGTCGCCGGCCCGTCCGGTCAGGTCTATGCCCAGATCAAGAAGGCCGTCGGCAGCGTGCCAAACACGTTTGCGGCCATTGCCGCCCACGGTCCCGCTGCGCTCAAGTCGGTTCTCGCCGCCGACGCCGTGCTCGCTGCGGGCAGCCTGACCAAGCGCGACCAGGAAGTGATCAAGCTTGTCATCAGCGCCGCCGGCGGCTGCGACTACTGCGTCGCCGCCCACAATTATCTCGCCAAGCTCGCCGGCGTGAAGCCGGAGGAGCTCAGGCAGATCCGCGAAGGCCAGCCCACCGGCGATGCCAAGCGAGACGCGCTGGTCGAGTTCGTGCGCAAGCTCGCTCGGTCCAGCGGCACCGTCAGTGACGAGGATTTCGCCGCGATCAAGGCTGCCGGCTACAGCGACGCCCAACTGGTCGAGATCAGCCTGGCTTTCGCAACCACCGTCTTCACCAACGTGTTCAACCGCATCAACGACACCGAGATCGACTTCCCCGCAGTCGCGTGAAGCGACCATGCAGTCAGATCTTGAATGAAGGACTCGCGACCATGACCGTGCTTGCCAAGACCACTCAAAAGACCACACAGAATTCCCTTGTCCGTGTGCTGCACAGCTCCGGCCTGCTCGCGGACGATCTCGACTATCACGTCGTCCGCGCCTCGATGGTGATCATGTTCTTCTTCTTCGGATATCAGAAATGGTTTCCGTACGAGTTCGAACGCCTGGTCCCGTTCATCAGCAACGGGCCGCTGATCTGGTGGCTGTACCCGGTGTTCGGCCACGCCGGCGCCAGCTACTTCCTGGGCGTTTCCGAGTGGACGTTCGGGTCCCTGCTGCTCGCGGGCTTCTGGGACAAGCGGCTCGGCATTCTCGGCGCCCTGGGCTCGACCGGCACGTTCATTGCGACGGTCACCATCATTCCGTTCATGCCGGAAGGCTGGGACATGGCCGCAGGAGGTTTCCCTGCGATGACGGGCAACGTGCCCTTCCTGATGAAGGATGTCGTTCTGCTCGCCGTCTCGCTCTACGTGCTGAGGCAGGACGTGGTTCGCCTGACGCGGCAATAAGGTGGCACTCTGCTGATGGCGATGCGTCGCCGGCCAGCTTCCCGCTCGCCGGCGATTGCGCGTCTTCGGCCACGCCGAACCGCGCAGCGAAATCCGGGAGGCCGACGCAAGTGGCCGGTCAATCTTCAGCCGTGATACGCAAACAGCTCGACCGGCTCGTTGAAGCCGCGCACCGGATGCTCGCCGACGCGCTCCAGCTCGAAGTCGTTCTTCACGAGATCGGCGAAGGCGCGCGAGAGCAGCACGGTTCGCCCAAATTGCTTGGTGAGAGTTTCGAGACGCGAGGCCATGTTGACGGCAGGACCGATGACGGTGAAGTCGAGCCGGGTGCGCGAGCCGATATTGCCGTACATGACGTCGCCGACATGGGCGCCGATCCCGTAATGCAGCGGCGCGCGGCCGGTGACGCTGTTGTTTTCGTTCAGCACAGCCATCGCCTGCCGGGCCTCGCTCACGGCCCGCAGCAGATTTGCCCCAGCCGAGGGCTGGCTGAGCGGGAAGATGGCGAGCAGGCCGTCGCCGATGAATTTCAGGATCTCACCGCCATGCCGCACGATCGGCTCGGACATCGCGTCAAAATAGTCGTTGAGGAGATCGATGACGTCGTCGCGCGGCCAGTTGTCCGAGATGCGCGTGAAATCGCGCAAGTCGCAGATCAGGATCGCGGCTCGCACCGTCGTGCCGCTGCCGCGCCTGGTGGCGCCCGCGAGAATGAGCTCGCCGGCATGCGATCCGACATAGGTCTCGAGCAGGGTGCGCGCCAGCCGGTTCTTGACCCGGATCTCGCTGACCAGCGCGAGGACCGGCATCAGTCTCCTCAGGGCTGCGATATGCGTATCGTCGAAACCACCGGGACGATCGGTTGCGAAGGTGACGAGATGCTGCTTGCCGAGCGTATGATAGAGCGGCCACGCCACATAGTCAGTCAGGCCCTTCGCCCGCATCTCGTCGTAGACGGCGTGCTTGCGCCGCTCTGACGGGTCCCGTTCGAGATGCTCGCGCACCTCGGTTGCACCGTCGTAGATTTCGTTGGCGGGACTGCCGATATATTCGGACCGCCCGCGCACATCGTAATCGACCCGCGAAATCTCCGCGCCCTGCATCCCATCGGCCCACATCATGCGCGCGCCCAGCCATTGCGGATGGTTGATCACGACATGCAGCGTCGCCCGCGCGACCGGAATGCCGGCCTGCTGGAGGCGGATGCACATCTCGGCAAAGATATTGTCGATGAAGCGCTGATCGCGCGTCTCGTTGGTCAGCCAGTGCAGGACCTCGCTGCCCGGAAGCGCGGCAGCAGGATCGATGTTTTGCGGCGCGTTCATGAGGTGCTCCTGGGCCGAGGGGCGGGTCGGGGGTGCAGGATATGTCGTGTCTCGGGCAGGCGACGTCAATGGAGGCTGCCAACCCGTAGGATGGGTAGAGCGGTCGCGAAACCCATCGAGGTTTGTCCGACGATGCAGCATGATGGGTTTCGCTAGTGCTCAACCCATCCTACGGGCGCCTGAGCCCTGGATCGACGCCACATCAGTGGACGGTCACCGTCTCGTCATCTCGGCTTCGTCGATCATTGCTCTGGTCGCCGCGCTAAATTTGGGGGCTCAAGATGCATTTGTTCAAGATGTTGTCGTCCGACCGCCGGTCGATCCTGAAGGGGCTCGCGGCCGCTGCGGTTGCGCCGCTGGCGGGGCCGGCCTTGGCCGCCGAAGGCTTGCCGAAAGCGCCGACGGGGCCGGCGGCTGCGATCGCCACCGACAAGGCCTATTGGGACGCGGTGCGCGGGCTCTATGCCGTGACACCTGACGTCGTGAACCTGGAGAACGGCTATTGGGGTGTCATGCCCGAGCCCGTCCGGCGCGAGTTCATCCGCCAGACCGACATGGTCAACTCCCAGAATTCCTATTATGCGCGGCAGCGCTTTGGTGCCGATTTCGAGGCCGTGCGCGTCAAGGTCGCGGAAGCCGTCAGCGCGGCGCCCGAGGAGATCGCGCTGACGCGGGGGGCGACGGAGGCGCTGCAGCTCCTGATCGGCGGCTACAACAGGCTGAAGGCCGGCGACACCGTGCTCTATGCCGATCTCGACTACGATTCGATGCAGTATGCGATGAACGCGCTGAAGGCGCGACGCGGCGTTGACGTCGTCAAGTTCGACGTGCCGGAGCCGGCGACCCGGCAGGCGGTGCTGGACGCCTACGCAAAGGCGATCGAGGCCAATCCAAAGACGAAGCTGCTGCTTCTCACCCATGTCAGCCACCGCACCGGCCTCGTGATGCCGATCGCGGAGATCGCGCGCATGGCAAAAGCGAAGGGCATCGACACCATCGTCGACGCGGCGCATTCGTCGGGGCAGATCGAGTTCAAAGTCGGCGAGCTCGAGGCCGATTTCGTCGGCTTCAACCTGCACAAATGGATCGGCGCGCCGCTCGGCGTCGGCTTCCTCTACATCAGGAAAGACCGCCTCGCCGACATCGACCGCGACATGGGCGACGAGGACTATCCGGAGAGCGATATCCGCTCCCGCGTGCACACCGGCACCGTGAATTTCGCGACCGTGCTGACGGTGCCGACGGCGGTCGCGCTGCATCAGGAGATCGGCGCACCCGCCAAGCAGGCCCGCCTGCGCTATTTGCGCGACTACTGGGTGAGCCGCGCCCGCGCGTTCAGGGATATCGAGATCCTGACGCCGGACGAAGCCGGCTCCTACGGCGCCATCACCTCATTTCGCCTCGCCGGCAAGACGAGCAAGGCAGACAACGACGCCGTCGTGACCAGGCTCCGGGACGGCTTCAAGGTGCACACCGTGCGCCGCGCGGGCGTTGCCAAGGGGCAATGCATCCGCGTGACGCCGGCGCTCTACACCACGGAGGCCGATCTCGACCGCCTGGTCGAGGCGCTTGCAATCATCACCGGCACGAAGGCGGGCTGAGGCCCGCCATCAGGCTTGGGGAACCTGAACATCCATTCAACAAAGTTTCTGCCGCGTTCCTGCAACGGCTGATGCTGGCGGTCGTTGACCCCTGCACGAACGATGCAAAGGAGGAACCGATGAGGAAGCTCACTTACGCGCTTGCAGCGGCAGCGACGCTTGCAATCAGTGCCCCGACCATCGCCAATGCAGCCGGCTTCGGGGTCTATATTGGCGGCGACCGAGACTACTACGGCGACCGCTATGATGGTCCGCGCATGCGCTTCTACGATCACGACCGCGGCTGGCATCATGGCTGGTACCATCATGACCGCGACTACGACCGCGGCGTTGTGATCCGCCGACACTACTGGGACGATTAGCGCAGACCCGGCATGGTTGAACAAGGAAGGCCTCGCTTCGGCGAGGCCTTTTTGTTTTGCGAAGTTTGGTCGAAACTTCTCGGGCGCAGCCCGAACCAGATCTCAGCTGACCGATACCAGCCCCCCGTCGGTCGCCACCATCGAAGCCCTCGTGCGCGGCAGGACGAAGTGAATGATCGCGGTTGCGATCAGGTAAACGCTGGCACAGGCGAAGAACACGAAGGTGTAGTTGTTGCCCGTTGCGTCGAGCACGCGGCCGATGGCCGCGGCGGAAAAGGCGCCCGCCACGGAACTGATGCCGCCTCCGAGCCCGACCGCGGAAGCGACCGCTCCGCGCGGCATGGTGTCGGATACCAGCGTGAACAGATTGGCGGAAAAGCCCTGGTGAGCCGCCATCGCGATGCCGATCAAGACGACTGCGGCCCACATGCTGTCCAACTGTGGCGCGAGAAACACCGGCACGGTGCAGGCTGCGCAGACCAGCAAGGTGATCTTGCGGGCGGTGAACACTTCCGTGCCGCGCTTGATCAGGGTCGACGAGATCCAGCCGCCCGCGATCGAGCCGATATCAGTGAGCAGGTAGATCACCACCAGCGGCAAGCCCACCGCCATCAGCGACACGTGAAACTTGCTGTTGAGGAAGGACGGAACCCAGTTGTTGTAAAACCACCAGGCCGGGTTGGTGAGCACACCACCAACGATGTAAACCCAGGTGCCGGGATAGGCCAGCAACTTTGCCCAGGGGACCTTTTCCGTCGCGACTTCGGGGTCGCTGTTGATATAGGCCAGCTCGCTCGGCGACACGCGGGGGTGTTCGGCCGGGCTGCGGTAGGCGATCAGCCAATACGCGACCCAGATCAGCCCCATCGCGCCGGTCACGTAGAAGGCTGCCTGCCAGCTGGACAGGCTCACGACCAGTGCACCGATCAGCGGCGCCAGCATCGCGCCGACATTGCTGCCGCTGTTGAAGATGCCGGTTGCCAAGGCACGGTCCCGCACCGGGAACCATGTGGCGATCGTCTTGATGCACGTCGGGAAGTTGCCACCCTCACCGAGGCCGAGCACGATGCGGGCGACCATGAATCCGGCGACCGATGCGACCAGGCCGTGCGCCATGGATGCGAGGCACCACAGGATGGCGGCTGCGGCAAGACCGAGGCGAATTCCGATCTTGTCGGTCAGCCACCCCATGCCGGCATAACCGAAAGCGTAGGCGAACGAAAAGCAGAAGATGATGTTGCCGAAATCTGTTTCGCTGAAATGCAGATCGTTCTGGATCGTCGGCTTGAGCACGCCGAGGATATTGCGATCCATATAGTTGATCGTGGTCACGGCGAACAACAAGGCGCAGATGACCCACCGATAGCGGGTGGACGCCTTGGTGAACGCCTGCAGGTTCGACTCGCGCATCAAATCCTCCCTTGAGCTGGCGCCTCGGCATTTTGCCCAGCCTCTGGCCCGGCCCCGGTTTTCCCGCGGCTCGTTCCGCCATCGCCTCGAACCTAGAAGACACCCCGCGTGCGATCGACTAGTTATTGGGCATCGATCAATTCAATTTCGACATTGAATGCAACCGATGGCGGTCGGCGTCTTCCATGCCGATCCGCGGCTTTGACCTGTTGGCAGCGGCGTCCGCTAGATCGGGTCGAACGCGCGGATCGGGGGCAGGTTGCTGGTGAACCGCTCCACCTCGACGGTCGTGAGCTGGCCGGTGCAGCCTTGCGCGAAGGACGAGGTGCCGATGTCGCGGGTGAGCACGTTCGGATTGCCGTGAACGCAAAGCGGCGCTTCTTCCTCCGGATCCATCGGGTCGTACCAGGCGCCGGTCGGCAGCTGGACTACACCGGGCGCGATGCCGTCGGTGACATGGACCGCGGCAAGGCAGGCGCCCCGCGCGTTGAACAGGCGGATGATGTCGCCGTCCTTGATCCCGCGAGCATCCGCGTCACGAGGGTTCATGCGCGCGGCCTCGCGGCCACGATGTTTTGCGCCTAGCGAATGTCCGCCGAAGTCGAGCTGGCTGTGCAGCCGCGTCACCGGCTGGTTGGCGACGAGGAAGCACGGCGAGCCGGGCGTCGGCACGTCGGTCTTCTCGAGCCAGACCGGATGGCCCGGACAATCCGCATCGCCATGGCCTGCGATCTTCGCCGAAAAAACCTCGATGCGCCCGCTCGGCGTCGGCAGAGCGTGTGCGACCGGATCCTCGCGGAAGCGGCGCAGCCTGCCGCCGTCGTCGGGCTGCTGCGGCACGACCAAGCTGCCGCGCTGCCAGAACTCCTCGAAGCTCGGCGCTTCGAGGCCGCGCTTGGCCAGCGAGGCACGGGTCGGCTCATAGAGATGTTGCAGCCATTGCCGCGCGTTGCGCCCCTCGGTGAAGGGTTCGCGCACCCCGAGACGATCGGCGAGATCGGCAAATATCTCATAGTCGTCACGCGCCAGCCCAAACGGCTCGGCGATCCCGTGCATGGCGACCATCAAGGGATCGTTGGCGGAATAGCCGATGTCCTCCCGCTCGAGCGTCATTGTCGAGGGCAGGACGATATCGGCGTGGCGGGCCGTCGCGGTCCAGGCGAGCTCGTGCACGACCAGCGTATCGACTTTCGCGAAGGCCTTGCGCAGGCGGTTGATGTCCTGGTGGTGATGGAAGGGATTGCCGCCGGCCCAATAGACGAGACGGATGTCCGGATAGATGCGCGTCTCGCCATTGTAGCGATAGGTGCTTCCAGGATTGAGCAGCATGTCGGCGATGCGCGCCACCGGAATGAAATCGGCGACACCGTTGCGCCCCTGCCCCAGCGTCGGCCCCGGCACGTCGTTGACGCGCCGGCCGTAATAGCCGATCGCCCCTAACGAATAGGCGTAGCCGCCGCCGGGAAGGCCGATCTGGCCGAGCGCTGCGGCCAGCACCATGCCCATCCACACCGGCTGCTCGCCATGCTCGGCGCGCTGCAACGAATGGGAGACGGTGATGAGCGCCCTTTTTCCGGCAAGGCGACGCGCGAGCTTGCGGATCGTGGGCGCATTGACGCCAGAGATCACGGCGGCCCATTCGGCGCTCTTGGCTTGCCCGTCGCTCTCGCCGGTCAGGTAGCGCAAGAAGACCGGCCAGCCTTCGGTGTAGCGATCGAGGAAGGCCTGATCATGCAAGCCCTCGGCTACCAGCGTGTGGACGATGCCGAGCATCAGCGCAGTGTCGGTGCCGGGCACGCACGTCATCCATTCGGCACCGGCCTCCACCGGCAGATCGTCGCGGAGCGGGCTGACCAGGATGAACTCGCAGCCGCGCCGGCGCGCAGCGTCCATGGCGCCGCGCTCGACGTGCTTGCTGATCGAACCGCCCGCCACCATGGAATTCTTCAGCGCCATGCCGCCGAACGCCAGCACGATTTTGGTCTCGGTCGCGATCTGCTCCCAGGTGACGTTGCGCTTGGTGATGTCTTCGTAGCCCGCCAAAATCTGCGGCAGCAGCACCGAGGACGCGCCTGAGGAATAGGAGTTGACCGACCGCACATAGCCGCCCATCGCGATGTTGAGGAAGCGATGCACCTGGCTCTGCGCGTGATGGAAGCGGCCCGCGCTCGCCCAACCATAGGAGCCGCCGAATATAGCCGAGGGCCCGCGCGTGTCGCGGATGCGCGTCAGCTCGTCCCCAAGGAGGTCTAGCGCCTTCTCCCAGCTGACGGAGACGAACTCGTCGCGGCCGCGGCGATCGTCGGGGCCGGGCCCGCGCTCGAGCCAGCCGCGGCGGATCGCGGGCTGGGCGACGCGCGCCTGGTGGCGGAGCGCGCCGGGGAAATTGTCGATAATGCCGCTCGGATCGGGATCCCCCGCATAGTGCCTGACTTCCAACCCGGCCTCGCCGTTGCGCGCCGAGAACACGCCCCAGTGCGAGGTGTGCGGCTTGAAACCGTCCGACAGGTCGAGGCCGGGATCGGGGTAGCCAATCGTATCATCCATCGCGTGGTCCTCGCCGGGGGGCGCCGAGCAGGCTGCTCCGGTCGCAATTGCCGAGACAATATAATGAAGCGCGGCTGTGAAGGGCAACGGATTAGCGATGTCGGGAACCGAGAGCATAGCGGCCTCGCGCAGATTGCACAGCCTTCATGCGTCCGGTCTCAACGTCGTCATGGCTGCGCGAGTTCACTCATTCGCTGATCGCCGTTTCGCCGCAGGGTTTCCCGGCCTTGTCGGCATTGCCGCCCCCGCCTTGATGAAACATGATGGGATTCAACCGGTGACGGGTTTTCTTTGAGGTGGAGGTCATCCGATGAACGAAAACGAAATCCGCGGGCTCATCTCGGAGGTGAAGCAAGGCACGCTGTCGCGACGCTCGTTCATCCAGTCAATGACTGCGATCGGCATCGCAGCGCCGGCCGCGAGCCAGATCCTGGCCTGGAACGACGTGGCGATGGCGGACGCCACGCTTGACTACAAGCCGACCAAGGCCGGCGGCGGCGGCCCGCTCAAGATCCTGCTTTGGCAGGCCCCGACGCTGCTCAATCCGCATTTCGCGCTCGGCACCAAGGACCAGATCGCCTCGCGCATCTTCTTCGAGCCGCTCGCCGGCTGGGACAAGGAGGGCAACCTCATCCCCTGCCTCGCCGCCGAGGTCCCGAGCAAGCAGAACGGCGGCCTTGCGCCGGACGGCATGAGCGTGACGTGGAAGCTGAAGCAGGGCGTGACATGGCACGATGGCAAGCCCTTCACCGCCGACGACGTCGTCTTCACCTGGACATACGCCGCGGATCTCGCGACCGCGGCGTACACCACGGGATCCTACACGAACATCACCGTCGAGAAGATCGACGACCACACCGTCAAGGTGAAGTTCAAGAGTCCGACCCCGTTCTGGGCCGACCCCTTCGTCGGCGCGGTCGGCCAGATCCTGCCAAAACACCATTTCGGCAACTATGTCGGCGCGAAGTCGCGCGAAGCGCCAGGCAATCTGAAGCCGGTCGGCACCGGCCCATACAGGTTCGTCGAGTTCAAGCCGGGCGACATGATCCGGGCCGAACGCCACCCCGACTATCACGTCAAGAACCAGCCGCATTTCGACACGCTCGAGGTGAAGGGTGGCGGCGACGCGGTCTCCGCCGCACGCGCAGTGCTGCAGACCGGCGAATACGACTATGCCTGGAACCTGCTGGTCGAGGATGAGGTCCTCAAGCGCATGGAGGCCGGTGGGAAGGGCAAGGTCGACGTCACGCCCTCCGGCAACGTCGAGTTCATCATCCTCAACACGACGGACCCGTGGACCGAGGTCGACGGCGAGCGTTCCAGCATCAAGACCAGGCACCCGACGCTGTCCGAGCCGGCCGTTCGCCGGGCGATCAACTTCTTGATCGATCGCGAGGCGATCCAGAAATTCATCTACGGCCGGGGCGGCATCGCGACGGCGAGCTTCGTCAACCAGCCTGCGCAGTTCAAGTCGGGTAAGCTCAAATACGCGTTCGACGTCGACAAGGCGAACAAGATCCTCGACGAGGCCGGCTGGACAAAGAGCGCGGACGGCATCCGCGAGAAGGACGGAAAGAAGCTCAAATTCGTCTTCCAGACCTCGATCAACGCCCCGCGCCAGAAGACGCAGGCCATCATCAAGCAGGCCTGCCAGCGCGCAGGCATCGAGATCGAGCTCAAGTCGGTCACCGCATCGGTGTTCTTCTCGTCGGACGTCGGCAATCCCGATACCTACTCGAAATTCTATGCCGACATGGAGATGTACAACACGACGCAGCCGCAGCCCGATCCGGAGCGGTTCTTGAACCAGTGCGTTTCGTGGGAGATCGCCAACAAGGAGAACAAATGGCTCGGGCGAAACATCTCGCGCTGGTCCGATCCAGAGGCCGACAAGGCCTACAAGGCCGCGCAGAACGAGCTCGACCCGGTCAAGCGCGCCGCGCTGCTGATCAAGGTCGACGAGACCTTCTGCGAGGCAAACGTGTTCCTGCCGCTCCTCTCACGCAACATCGTCGGCGCCGGCGTCAACAACCTCATGGCCGACATCTCGGGTTGGGACGTCACGACGTGGAATCTGGCGAGTTGGTATCGCAGCACGTAGCTCGAGCCGGTATCGCGATCAATCCAACTCAAAGGAGGACTTGACTGCTACCGATCCCATGCCCGGCTCGGATCGCCTCCATCTGCGCGATGACGCTGCCGCACTCGTAGCGGCGAGACATCGGCCGGCCGAGCACATTCCCGCCAGTTATGATCTCCTGAAAACTTGCAATTGGACGCAGGTTTGGTTCGCGAGTTAATCCCACGGCGAAGCACGGCCCCAAATCCGTGATGGCACCGATCCATCGCCGAATGCTTCGACAGGGAGAAACACGTGTCATCTCACGCTCACGCGGCGGGCAGCGAGCACGCGCCTCGATCGCTGGAGGCCACGCTCAGGGCGATCGGCGTTCCCCTCGCCATCGTGATCGCGGCCGCCATCTGGTTCAGTCCCACGCCGGAATCGCTGTCCTTGCAGGGACACAAGGCGCTTGCGCTCTTTGGCGGCATTTTCGTTCTTTACCTGACCGAGGCAATGCCGTTGGCCATTGCCAGCCTGATGGTTGTACCGCTTGCGGTCCTGACCGGAACGGCTACGCTTCGGACCGCGCTTGACGGCTTCTCCGCCTCGCCCGTGTACCTCATCGTGGGCGCCTTCATTCTCGCGACCGCCATGGTGAAGACCCGGCTTGCGGAGCGCATCACTTACATCATTCTGGCGCGGTTCGGCAGTGAACCGACACGGATTACGCTCGGGGTGACGCTCGTCAATATCGCGCTTGCGTTTCTCGTTCCGTCATCGACGGCGCGCACGGCAATCCTCCTGCCGGAGTGCCTCAGCATTCTGACGATCTTCGGAGCCGGAGCGCGTTCGCCATTTGCAATCAATCTGCTCCTGACCCTGACGATGACGAATGCGACGATCGGTGCCGGCGTGTTGACGGCGACGGTGCCGAACCCCGTGACGGTCGAGTTCGTCGCGAAGACGAGCGGCCATACGATCACCTACGCCGAATGGCTGCTCTACGGATTCCCTCCGGCGCTGGTCATGACCATGTTCACCTGGTGGTTCATCCAGCGTGTCTTTCCGCCGGAATTCAAGGCCGGTCATGAGCAGGCCGACGCGCGGATTTCGCAGAATCTCGCCGCAATGGGGGGGATGTCTTCCGCCGAATGGCGCGCCTTGACCGTCTTCGCCCTGGTGAGCTGTCTGTGGGCGACGCAGGGCTTGACCGGGCTCGACACGACAGTCGTCTGCCTGATGGGCGCCTGTCTGCTGTTTCTGCCTCGCTTCGGCGTGATCGACTGGAACGATGCCAACAAGGGCGTCTCCTGGCAGGTGCTGCTCATCGCGGGCGGCGGAGTCTCGCTCGGCGACATCCTTCTGAAGACAGGCGCCGCCAACTGGCTGGCCAATTCGATCTTCCTCGCGCTCGGCCTGGCCGGTTCGTCGGCGCTGATCGTCATCGTGGTCGTGATGTTCATCGTGCAGTTCATGCACGTGATGTTCGTCGGCACGACCGCCATGGCGACGGCCCTGCTGCCGATCATCCTGGCGATGGCGGGAACAGCTGGTGTCAATCCGGTCGCGCTGGCGCTGCCGGCCGGCATGATCATCGGCGGCTATCCGCTCCTCATGTTCTACAACACCCTGCCAAGCATCCTCGTCTATGGAACGGGCCGATTGCGCGTCGAGGATTTCCCGAAAGTCGGTGTCGTCGTCTGCATCGTCGCCTGCCTTCTCTACGCCCTGTGCGCCGCGACCTGGTGGCATTGGCTTGGACTGGTCTGATTTCTGTCGAGCGTCAATTCACATATCCGGAGCACAACACATGACATTGCCACTCGCCGGCATTCGCGTCCTCGATCTCTCGAACGTGCTCGCCGGTCCGTTCTGCGGCTATCAGCTTGCACGTCTCGGCGCCGAGGTCATCAAGATCGAAAATCCAAAGGGCGGCGATCTTGCGCGCCGACTCGGCGCCGACCCGGCGATGGCGAAGAATCTCATGGGGTTGTCGTTCGTCGCCGTCAACGCGGACAAGCAATCCGTCGCCATCGATTTCAAGGCCGATCAAGGCAAGGAGATATTCCTTCGTCTCGTCGAAACGGCCGACGTCGTGCTGGAGAATTTTCGCCCGAAGGTCATGGAACGGCTGGGGCTCGGCTATGAGGTGCTGGCAAGGCGCAATCCGCGCATCATCTATTGCGCGATCTCCGGCTTCGGGCAGGACGGACCCTGGGCGGGCCGACCCGCCTACGATCAGATCGTTCAAGGACTTTCGGGCGTCATGAGCGTCACGGGCGATGCCAACACCGCCCCCTTGCGCACCGGCTTTCCGATTGCCGACACGATTGCCGGTCTCACCGCATCCTTTGCGATCACGGCCGCTCTCGTGGAACAACGGCAGACCGGACGCGGGCGGCACATCGATGTCTCGCTGCTTGAATCAACCCTGGCTGCGATGGGCTGGGTGGTTTCCAACCACCTCAAC
The DNA here is from genome assembly GCF_059803455.1 of Bradyrhizobium sp. UFLA05-108. Taxonomy (NCBI): domain Bacteria; kingdom Pseudomonadati; phylum Pseudomonadota; class Alphaproteobacteria; order Hyphomicrobiales; family Nitrobacteraceae; genus Bradyrhizobium; species Bradyrhizobium sp. UFLA05-108. The sequence goes on from NZ_JBANAZ010000078.1 coordinate 14,173, forward strand.
GGCAATGTCGATCCGCAACCGATCGGCAACGAGAACTTCACGGCAGCTCCGTCCGGCACTTTCACGACGGGCTCCGGGCCGCTGAACATCGCGGCAAACGAGCAGAAGCAGTATGAGGCGCTGTGCGACATCGTCGGAAAACCGGAGCTGAAGTCCGATCCGCGGTTTAGCGAGCGGCAGGCGAGAAAGGACCATCGCGCGGCTCTGAAGCAGGAGCTTGAAGTCGCCCTCGCCGCCAAATCCGCGGCCGAATGGGAGACGCTTTTCAACGCCAACGGCGTTCCGGCTGGATGCGTTCTGAGCGTGCCGCAGGTGCTCAAGGAGGAGCAGATCGTCGGCCGCAAGTTCGTCGAAAGCCTGAGCGCGAAAGTGTCAGGCGGCCAGACGATGCGTGTCACCCGTCCGGGCTTCCGACTCGAGACGGATTATCCGGAACCGTTGCCGCCACCCCGCCTCGGCCAGGACACCGAGAAGTGGCTCAGGCAGCTCGGCTTCGAGCACGGCGACATCGAAGCGTTCGGCCAGCACGGCGTTGTCGCCTTCGACAACCGGCCGACGGTCAAGGAGTCGGTCAAGATGCCGGATCTGAAGGCACGCGCCGAGACGTCGAGCACCTGACAAGCGATCGAGGAGAGACTCATGACCGATCAAGGCTCCGCAGACCTGCTGCAAACGGCGACCCAATGGTGGTCGACCGGCATTATCGACATGAAGCCGGGCGTGATCCGGTTTCGCGGCTTTCCGATCGAGCAACTGATTGGCCGGGTGTCGTTCCCGCAAATGATATGGCTGATGCTGAAGGGCGAGCTGCCGTCCCCTGAGCAAGGAGCACTCCTGGAAGCTGCGCTTGTCGCCGCCGTGGACCACGGTCCCCAGGCGCCGTCGATCGCGATCGGACGGATGGCCGTGACATGTGGCCTTCCTCTGAATGGCGCGATGGCCTCGGCCATCAACGTGCTCGACGACGTGCACGGCGGCGCCGGCGAACAATGCATGGAGCTGTACGCCGAAATCGCGCGTCTTCAGGATGATGGTGCCGAGTTGAAAACAGCCATCGAACAGGGCCTCGACGCCTTCGTCGCAGCGAACGGAAAGATCGTGCCCGGCTTCGGACACCGCTTTCATCCGATCGATCCCCGATCACCCCGGCTACTCGAGCTGGTCGATGCAGCGCGAGGGCATAACGTGGTCACCGGGCGCTTTGCAGAGATCGGCCACGGGGTCGAAGACTTGATGCAGCGGCGCAAGGGTCGGAAGATCCCCATGAACATCGACGGGGCCACCGCCGTCATCTATTCGGAGCTGGGCTTTTCGCCCGCGCTGGGTCGTGGCCTGTTCATTCTCTCGCGTTCGGTCGGCATCCTCGCGCATGCATGGGAGCAATCGCAGCAAGGCGGACGGATCAAGGGACCCATGCCGCCGGGTATTCCCTATCGCTACACCGGGCCCGCTCCTCGGGATTTCGCAAAATGACTCAAAACCAAACCGAAGGCAGCGGCTCCGCCTCTCGGTCGGGAGGCGGCAACTATCTCGCCGTGCGGCCGGACTGGCTGGCGCGCGGCTTCGAGGAGGCGCTCGAACCTGATCTGCCCATCATCGACGCCCATCATCATCTCTGGGACAGGCAGAACTGGAGATACCTGTTCGACGAATATCTCGCCGACATCGCCGGAAGCGGTCATAACGTCACGGCAAGCGTCTTCATGCAGTGCCAGGCGATGTACAGGTCCGGCGGACCAACTGCGATGCGGGTCGTCGGCGAAACCGAGTTCATCAATGGTGTCGCGGCCATGAGCGCGAGCGGCAACTACGGTCCGCGGCGCCTTTGTGCCGGAATTGTCGGTCACGCGGATCTGCGTCTCGGAGACGAAGTGACGGCGGTGCTCGAAGCCCACGTCGCCGCCGCTCCCGACCGATTTCGCGGCATTCGGCACGTAGCCGCGTGGGACACCGATCGAAGCCTGATGAATCCGCTGAGCGCCGGTCCGCCCGGCCTCCTCGGCGACAGCGCGTTTCGAGCCGGGTTTGCGCGACTGGCGCCATTGGAGCTCGTCTTCGACGCATGGCTGTTCCACCCGCAAATCCCCGAACTGACCGAGCTCGCGCGGGCGTTCCCGCAAACAACGATCGTGCTCGATCATCTCGGCGGGATCGTCGGCATCGGAGCTTACAAGGATCGGCGCGACGACATTTTCGCCGCGTGGTCGGGCGCGATCCGCGATCTTGCAAGATGCGAGAACGTCTGCGTCAAGCTCGGCGGCCTCGGAATGCGTATCAACGGATTCAGATTCGACATGCGGGAGATCCCGCCGACGTCGGAAGTCCTCGCCTCAGTCTGGCGGCCCTACATTGAGGTTTGCATCGAAGCATTTGGCCCGCAACGATGCATGTTCGAGAGCAATTTTCCGGTCGACAAGGGCTCGTATGGATATGGATCGGCGTGGAATGCATTCAAACGCCTGACGCGTCACGCAAGCGAGAGCGACCGCCAGAGCCTGTTCAGTGGGACTGTCTCACGCGTTTATGGACTCGCTCCGCCCGACTGACCACGATGGGCGGCACTGCGTCGGAGGCGTCCGTCATGCCCGGCAACGTGACCTGCTCGAGGAAATCGCGCCCTTTGGATTTGAGCAGGCCGACGACCCGCTGCGCGGCCGGAGAGAGATAGCCGTCCCTGCGCGTGACGAAGCCGAGCGGCCTTCGCATCGTCGTGGTGTCGATCATCAAACGGTCGAGCTGGCTGCCCAGTCGAAGCGGATGAAGGTTTCGCGTGGACGTGAAGCTGAGCAGCGCCGTGTCGGCGATCAGCTTGGGCAACGTCGTGATCGAGTTGGTCTCGATCTGGACGATCGGCGGCGGCAAACCATGCGCTTCGAATACGTTGTCGAGCCACTGACGCATGGCGACGGTACGGGCCGGCAGCACCCATTTCGACGCGACCAGATCCTCAATGGCGAGCCGCTTGCCGCAAAGTGGATGATCCTTTGCTGCGACGACGACCACTTCGTCCATGCCGAACGCTTCGTGCCTGAACTCCTGCTCGTCCGAGGCAAGTATCGGTCCAATCGCGAGATCGAGGGTCCGCTCGCGAAGCGCTGCCCTGACGACGCCACTCATTCCAATCTGCACTTCGATCGCCAGTCCAGGCGCATCGGCGATGATGGCCCGGCATATCTGCGGCAGCAGGTATTCCCCCATCGTGGCGCCACAGCCGATACTGACGCGACCTGCCGCGCCGGCGGCGAAATCGGTGACCTCGCGCAGCGACTCCTCCATCGCCTCGCGCATTCGTCGCGCGCGTGCCAGGAGGACCTCTCCGACGCGCGTGAGGGTGATCCCACGCCCTGTTCGCTCGAACAGATCGGCGCCCACGGCTTCTTCGAGACGCTGGATACATTTTGTCAGAGCTGGTTGAGTGCGGCCGAGCTTGTCGGCAGCTCGGCCCATATGGCCCAAATCGGCAATCACCTCAAAATAGGTGAGGTCGCGAAGGTCCACTTCTTCCTCCCGGTTATCGGTTCTTGAACATTAGCGATTGGACCCTTGTCCGCTCGATCTGGCATGTCGAGCCTAACACGGCTGGGCCCCGTCAGGGTAACCGGCCCGGATAGCAGGGAGGACCAGCGGATGACCGAAATCACGGCCAACAGATCATTCACGGATGGAAGTCCCGATGCGGGACTGCTGGCAAGTGCCATTTCCAAGAACACCTGGCGTTTGGTCCCGCTTCTGGGTCTCGCCTATCTCTTCAACTACCTCGATCGCACCAGCGTCGGCTTTGCTGCACTGCAAATGAACAAGGATATCGGATTGAGCGCCACTCAATTCGGCTGGGGCGCCGGAATCCTGTTCTTCAGCTACTGCCTTCTGGAAGTCCCGAGCAACATGATGATGTACCGGTTCGGTGCGCGTCGCTGGCTGGCCCGCATCATGATCACGTGGGGCCTTGCTGCGGCGGCGACTGCGTTTGCGACGGGACCGTACAGCTTCTACCTGATCTGCTTTCTCCTCGGTGTATTCGAGGCCGGCTTCTTTCCGGGCGTGATCTGGTACATCTCGATCTGGTTTCCCGCGAAGCACCGGACGAGCGTGCTCGCCCTGTTCATGGCTGCGACGCCGCTATCCTCGCTGCTGGGCAGTCCGATCTCGGCGGCCCTCCTCGGCATGGATGGATTCTGGGGGCTTGCAGGCTGGCAATGGATGTTTCTGATCGAAGGCCTTCCAGCATGCGTGCTCGGAATTCTGTGCCTCGTTCTGCTCGCCGACAGGCCCGAGCAGGCTCAATGGCTCACGCCTCAGGAGCGACAAGCGCTTCTGTCCGCTCTTGCCGGCGACAAGCACGACAAGCCAAAAAAGAACCTGTGGGCCGCAATGAAAGATTCGCGGGTGCTGATGCTCACGGCGGTCACCTTCGCCTTCACGATCGGCTCCTACGGCATAGGCATCTGGTTGCCCTTGATCCTGAAGGGGCACGGTCTGAGCAACATGGAAGTCGGGTGGCTTTCGGCTGTTCCCTACCTCTTCGCAACGATAGGCATGCTGTTTTGGGCGCGTCTCGTGGATCGCAAAGGTCAGAAGGTCTACAATCTCATGGCCGCTTTGATCCTTGGCGCCCTTGGACTGACCCTCTCGGTCGTCTTCACCTCGCTCGCTCCGGCCCTGGCCTGCCTGACACTGGCGCTGGTCGGAACGATCTCCGCGCGGACTGTCTTCTACACGATCCCGCAGAGCTTCCTGACGGGCGCCGCGGCGGCCGGGGGAATAGCGTTCATCAACTCTGTCGGTGCGTTCGGCGGTTTCGTGGGTCCCTATATGGTCGGCCTTTTGAAGGACGCAACCGGCTCCTTCAACGCCGGCATGATCGGGATGGCGGTGATCCTTGTCGTGGCGACAGGAATTGCCGGCGCCCTCAAACTGGTCGCGGAGGAGATCTGAGTTGCAGCGAGCGCATGTTGGCTCGGTCGTCGACCGGCTTCACACTGTGGTTTCCGGGCGGCCGCGCGCTTCATACAAATGCTGGTGCTGCCGATGGGTTACCTCGACGTACAAAGCGGAACTATAAGTCCCGAAGTCCAACAAACAGCGTTTCGAATTCGGTATCTGCCCTATAGAAGACCGCGGGCCGTCCCAACGGCGCCTCGATCGATATTTCCTGGCCGCCAGCAAATGACTGGCCCGTCCAGAGGTGAATCCAGTCAGTCCCCGCCGGAAGGTAGAGTTTCCGCTCAACTTGTGATGCCTGCCAGACGGGCGCAACCAGCACGTCCCGACCATAGAGATAGCAATCCTGAATGCCGTAGGTGCGCCGGTCTTCTTCGTGATGCAGGAACAACGGACGCTGCACCGGGAGGCCCCGGCGGGTTGCTTCCAGCGACAATCTCCTGAGATAGGGCGAGAGTTGAACGTAGATCGCCGTCATTCTTGCAAAATGCGAAAGGACCACGGGGTCGCCGTCGATCTGCAAATTGTCACGGGGCCTGTTGCCTTCGTGACTACGCATCACCGGCGTGAATGCCGCCATCTCGGTCCAGCGCATGATAAGTTCGGGCGTGCGGACATTTCCGAACAGGCTCGTGTAGCCGCCGATATCGGAATGGTGAAACGCATTGCCGAGCAGTCCCGACGACAACGCGGCGCAGATGACCGTGACCAACCCGTCATGCCGCGAAAAGTCAACCGATTGATCGCCGGCCCAGAGCAACGGGCACGACCTCTGTATGCCTGTGAAGCCAGCCCGCATGAAGAACACTGCCTCACCTGTCCGGCCGCGACTCGCCACCGCCTTCGCGTTGACTTCTGCCCATAGCGTTGGCCAATGGTTGTGCGCCAGCCTTGCGTCGACACCGCTGGCGAGACGCGCCTCAACCGGTAGATACTCGCCAAAATCGGCCATCCACCCGGACAAGCCATAGTCGAGCATCCTCGCGCCTATGACCTCTTCGGAAAACCACGCCGCGGCGTCTGAATTGGTGAAATCAACGATGCCGCAGTGAAATTCGCCAAAATCGATCAGGGCAGTTCGCCCTGAAGCATCTTTGACGAAGTAGTCCGCATCCTCGGCCTCCTTGAACAGGGCACCATCGTCGCAAAGATACGGATTCACGTAACCGAGGAAGTGGATGCCCTCGCTGTTCAATTCAGCGATGCGCTGTCGCAGGCCCGGATACCGCGTCTCGTTTGCCTGCCAGTCCCAGAACAGCCGCGCGCCGAATGCAGTCGGCCGAATCCCGACCCAGTCTTCGCACCACAGACCAGCGACCTTGACGCCCGCCTCACGCATCTTCGCGAGGCGATCGAACGAGTTCGCTCCATCCTTTAAGCCGATTATCGCACCGCTGTAGATCCATTCCGGGAGTGGCGGCTGACGCCCAAAACGGCTGGACAGGATCTCCACCAGTTCGACGAACGAGGGTGCGGCAAACAGCTCAATGCGCTCCGGAACGGCCCAGACTTCAATCTCGTGAAACGAATCATCGCGAAAATCGAGCGCGCTAAAGGCGAATGTCGTGACGTGCAGCGCATAGCGCGCCGATGAGAGATAAGTCGGCTGGGGATAGTACGTGTGATAGTAGTCGCCGCCCGCGTGGCCCGCCACGTCCGCCTTGAATGTGATTTCGGTGTTCTTGTCGCGCCCGACGCCTGGCTCCGAGCCCCACAACGGAAAGCGCCGCCCGCGCAGATCAAAGTAGGAGAACTGCTCGCCTCCGCCCCAGACGTTCTCATCCCGGTCGGCAACGACACGCAGCCAAAATCGATTCACGGATGGTTCAAGGGCCTGCAGCACCAGCGCATTGCCCTCGAGCGTGACAGCCAGGCGCGGGGGCTGCCCCTTGGCAGCGGCAAACACGATCATTTCGCCATCCGTCTCGGCATGCGCTAGCGGACAGCGTTCAGCAAGGCGATCTTCGATCTCGAAGTGACCGCGATGCATCGCGATGCTATCGTGCCCTTGACCGACGAAGAAACATGGCGCTGCGGCACTGTGTGCAAGAACCCGGTGGCCACCAATGGAGATTGCGAAGCCGGATTGGGTCGTCTCAAGTTTTAAGTCCATTCCCCTTCATCCCTTCAGGTCAGGCCAGCATCGACGACGAAGTTCGCCCCTGTGCAGCCTGCGCTCTCGTCAGAGGCGAGGAACAGCGCTACGCGCGCAACGTGCGTGGCATCGAGTCGAATTTTGAGCGCCTGACTTTCGATGAACTTCCGATTGCTTTCGGGTGTCGCCCACAACCGAAGTTGGCGCTCGGTCACGATCGCACCCGGCACGATGCAGTTGACACGAATGCCCGCTGGGCCCAGTTCGCGGGCAAGCGTCTTGGTCATGCCGTTGATTGCCGCCTTCGCTGTTGTATAGCCGACCATTCCCGGGATTCCACGCATCCAGGAGACCGATCCGAACATGATGATCGCCCCGCGGCCGGCCTCAATCATCCGTCCACTCACGGCCTGGCTGGCGAAAAACTGATGATCGAGGTTTAACGCCAGCGCGCGCCGCCAAGCCTCAGGCCCAACGTCGGCCATCGCGTGGCGGTCATCGCGGGCGGCATTGTTGATGAGCACTGCGACCGGTCCATGCTTGTCTTCCACGCCCGCGATCGCAGAGCGGAGCGCTGCAATGTCGGTGATGTCGCAAGCAATGAACTCCGCTGCCGTCGCGGCCGCGGTCTCCGACCCCGCCGCCTCGTCGATATCGACGAAAGAGACGATCGCCCCTTGGGAAGTAAAGGCCCTCACCATTTCGGCGCCGATTCCAGATGCTCCGCCAGTAATTAGCACGCTGCGACCAGCCAATGAGGCGTAGCGAACCGAATCGTAAGCTGCCATCTTGGTAACCTCGTTAAGCATTAGACATCCGGATCGAAACGCGGCTTCTCGATATCGGGAACGTATGTTTGCGTATCTTTGACACGCTCATCCCTTGAGGCCGCCCGCCGTCAGCCCCGAGACCACACGCTCCTGGAAGATCACGATCAGGATCGCCACCGGTACGATGCCGACGACGAGCGCGGCCGAAATCACCGGCCAGGGGAAGGCAAACTCGCCCTGATAAAGCTGGATTCCGACCGGAAGCGTACGCAGTGCCGGATTGGAATTGAACGAGAGCGCGAGCAGAAACTCGTCCCATGAATTGACGAAGGCAAGGATACCCGCGGTAAATACGCCCGGTGCGGACAGCGGCACCACCACCTTGAACAACGCGCCAAAACGCGTGCAGCCATCGATCATGGCGGCATTCTCCAGATCGCGCGGAATGCCCTCGAAGAACGAAGTCAGCACCAACGTACAGACCGGCAGGCTCAGCACCGTGTAAGGCAAAATCAGCGCCACCCAGGTGTTGAGCAGATCGAGCGCGCGCATCGTCTCGAACAGCGGCACCAGGAGCGTCACCAGCGGGAAAGTCGAGACCGCGATGATCAGCGACATGATGAGGCCGCGAAATCTCAGATTCAGCCGCGCCAACGCATAGGCCGCGAGAACGGAAACAAGCAGCGTCAGAGCGGTCGACAACAGCGCAACCATGAAGCTGTTGAATAGGAACGTGAGCAGCGGTTGATCGGAGAACGCCTGGACGTAATTCTGCATCGTCGCCGCTTGCGGCAGCCAGGTGATCGGCTTCTGCGTGAGCTCCGCCTCGGTCTTGAACGAGGTCAGCAGAATCCACAGCGCCGGGAACAGGCCGTTCACGACGAGAATGAGCGCGGCGATGGCGCGCAACGGTTTGCCGGACAAGGCCGAGCCGAGAGTGGAGAAGGCAGCCGTGCTCATGATGCGCTCCCGCTGCCGCGGATCATGCGCAGGTAAAGCGCCGTGACGCACATCGAAAGGCCGAACATCACCACCGCAAGCGCCGATCCATAACCAAGGTCGAGGAACGACACGGTGTTCTGATGGATGTACATGGCCAACGTCGCGGTTGCTGTGCCCGGCCCGCCTCCCGTCATCATGTAGGGGATATCGAAGGTCTGCAGCGCGGTAATGGTGCGGAAGATCAGCGCGACCACGATCGTGGGCTTCAGCAGCGGCAGCGTGATCTCGAAGAACTGCCGCACACGCCCTGCCCCGTCGACGTCCGCCGCCTCGTAAAGCGAACGCGGAATGGTCTGCAATCCGGCGAGAATGATCATCGCCATGAAAGACGAGGCCTTCCAGATGATGGCGAGACAGATCGCGGCGAACGCGAGACGCGGCGAATTGAACCAGATCACGCCAGGCAGGCCGATCCGATTGAGCACGTCGTTGACGACGCCGTATTCCGAATGGAAGAACCAGGCGAAGATCAGGCCCGCGAATGCAAGCGGCAGCGCCCACGGAATCAGAAGCGAGAGCCTCACCGGCCATCGCATCTGGAACGGCAGATTGGCGAGCAGCGCAAGTCCGAGCCCGACCAACAGCGCGCCGGGCACTGTGATGAGCGTGATCAGGATCGTGTTCCAGGTCGCCTGCCAAAAGACCGGATCTTCCAGCATCTGCTGAAAGTTCGTGAGCCCGGCGAATCGCGCCGGCAGGCCCGACGTCAGCGAGAGGTCGAGGAAGCTCGTGTAGATGAGCCGGCCCACCGGATAGACGATGATCATACTGAGCAGGATCGCGGCGGGCGCGAAGAGAAGAACGGCGAGCGTCGTTTCGTCCGGATCAAACCAGCGCGACAGCCTCGCGCGTCGCGCATCGACGCGACCGGCTGCGTTCTTGGACGTGGATGTCATCGTCATTAGGTCCGGTCCGGATTGCGCACGAGGCGACCGCAAGAATTCGCGACCACGAGCGGGCTGCGTACGTAGGAGAAATACACCCACTCGTCGCCGGAACGTGCCTTAGCGGAGGATCCGCTTCAGGCGAGCCTCGATCTGGGTGGCGCCGTCCGCCGGCGTGGTCACGCCCGCGAGCACCGCGTTGACCGTGGTCCGGATCGCTTCACTGACCTCGTTGTAACGCGGCGTCACCGGACGCGGCTTAGCGGTCTCAACGATCGGCTGAGCGTCGGCGAACCACGGCACCGCCTTGGTCACGTCCGCGTCCTTGTAGAGCTTGCCGTAGGTCGGCAGCAGCGAGCCGTTGATGGCCATGAATTTGGAGACTTCGGAGCTCGACAGATATTCGACGAGCTTCTTCGCCTCCTCCTGATGCTTGGAAAAGGCGGAAACGCCCCATTCCCAACCTCCGAGGCAAGTCGCCTGTTCGCCGCCCTCGACCGCCGGGAGCCGCGCGACGCCGACCTTGCCGACCACGGCAGAGTCCGCGCCCTGCGTCATGGCCCACGCGTAAGCCCAGTTCACCGCGAATACGACGTTGCCGGCCTGAAACTCCTTGCGCGTGTCGTCGGTCGCAACCTCGGCAATGTTCTTCTTGGCAACACCACTATCGGCGAGGCTCTTCCAGAGCGCGAGCGATTTCGCGGCGGCCTCACGATCGAAGTCGAGCTTGCCGTCCTTCACGACCACCTTGCCCTGGCTCCAGTATGGTACGAGGAAAGTGCAGACTGCACCTTCGATCGCCTTGCCCTGGAACGAAAGGCCCTGCAGATTCGGATTGTGCTCACCGTCCGCGATCTTCTTCGCCGCGGCAGCGAGCTCGTCCCACGTCTTTGGCGGCTGGAGCCCGTATTTGTCGAGCAGGTCCTTGCGATAATAGAGGAACATGGAATCCGCAAAAGCGGGGAGCGCCACCACCTTGCCGTCGACGGTGTTCGCCTCGGCATAGGCGCGGAGATAAGCCGACATGTTTTCGCTTGCGAACGGGCTGGTCCAGCCAGCAGCCGCAAACTGCGCCGGCCGTATGACGTCGAGCATCAGCACATCGAGCGAAGCGTCCTTTGCCGTGAGGACCGTGTTGAGATATTGCGCCTGCAGATCCGAGGTCGCGCCGCCCAGATCGATAGCGACTTTGACGCCCGGATTGCGCGCTTCGTATTGATCGAGCACCGTGCGCCAGATGCCGGGCTGACCCTGGCTTGTGATGAAGACCTTCAACGTGGTTTCGGCGGACGCGGCGGCCGCGAATGCGAATGCTCCGAATCCGAGCAGCAGTCCTGTTATCTTTGAAATGCGTCCCAAACTCATGCCGTCCTCCCGATTAAGATCGCCGCTTGCTCGCGACATTTCTAGCTTGTGGTCGAAGCCCTCGCAGCGCAGCTCTCACTGCAGGGCACGCTCCGTCTCCGCATCGAACAGATGAATCTTCGCAGGGTCGAGGCCCAGCTTGAACGCCTCACCGGTTCGCGGGCGCAACTCGGGCGGCAGCCGCGCGGTCAGTGTCGCGCCGCCCACCGAAAAATGCACCAGCGTATCGGAGCCGAGCGGCTCGACGACCTGAACCTCGCAATTCAGTCCGACGTCGGACGTCCCCGATGTGAAATGCTCGGGCCTGATGCCGACGATGAATTCGCGCCCGTCAGCCGCCGAGATCCCGGTGCCAGGCAATGTCGCAAGCGGCAGACGGTTGCCGTCGGCGAAATCGAGATAGCCATGGGCAGCCCTGGCCTTGGCGAAGTTCATCGACGGAGAGCCGACGAAGCTACCGACGAACACGCTCGCCGGATTGTTGTAGACCTCATCGGGCGTTCCGATCTGCTCGATGTCGCCGCCGCGAAGGATGACGATGCGATCGGCCAACGTCATCGCCTCGACCTGATCGTGGGTCACATAGACGATGGTGGTCTTTATTGTCTGGTGCAGCCTCTTGATTTCCGTGCGCACCTGACCGCGCAGCTTCGCATCGAGATTGGACAACGGCTCATCGAACAGGAACACCTGCGGCCGCCGAACGATGGCCCGGCCCATCGCAACCCGCTGGCGCTGTCCACCGGAGAGCTGTCCCGGCCGCCGGTCGAGAAGATGGGTGATGCCAAGCATCTCCGCCGCGCCCCTGATCTTGGCGTCCGCTTCCGCCGCGTTCGCGCCCCGCACCTTCAGGCTGAACCCCATGTTCTCGCGCACTGTCTTGTGCGGGTAGAGCGCGTAGTCCTGAAACACCATGGCAATGTCGCGCTCGCGCGGCGGCAAATCGTTGACGACACGATCGCCGATCCGGATCTCACCGCCGCTGATGCTTTCGAGTCCGGCGATCATCCGCAGCGTCGTCGATTTGCCGCAGCCCGACGGGCCAACCAGCACCACGAACTCGCCGTCGGCGATCTCGAGGTCGATGGTCTTGACGACGCGAAACGCGCCATAGCTTTTCTCGAGCTTGCGCAGGCTGACCGAAGCCATGAGACCTGTTCTCCCGTCCCGCATCCTTGAAGCCGCGGTAGCCAATGGTAGCGCTACGATTTTCGCAAATCAACGGCCACAAAAAGGCTCACAGACTCCAGCTCTGTACGGCGAGTTAGGAGATGGAACACTATCGTATGCATCTGACTATAATCATAGTATTCTTCTGATAAGGAGAAATAGATTGTATCGCGACAAAGCCTCGGCTACATAATAGCGCTATTATTGTTGGAGCCATCAAGGGAATGGCGGCACCAAAGCCCACACGCACCCGGCGCAAGATGCAACGGGTCACGATCATGGACGTGGCGGCGCGCGCCGAGCTCTCGCCGTCCACGGTATCCCTCTATTTCAGGAAGCCCGCTGCGGTTTCGGCGGCGGCGAGCGAGTCGATCGCACGCGCCATCGAGGCGCTCGACTACGTGCCGAACCTGATGGCCGGCGGCCTGGCCGCGGCCTCATCGCGCGTCGTGAGCATCATCGTGCCATCCGTCCGCAATGCGTTCTTTGCCGAGACCGTCGCCGCCATGCAGGAAGAGCTCGGCAAGCAGCGACTGCAGGTGATGCTCGGCCACACCGAGTACAAGGAGCATGACGAGGAAAGTCTGGTGCGCACGGCACTGTCCTGGGCCCCCGCCGCCATCGTTTTGACCGGCCTCTCCCACAGCGCCGCAACGCGCAGGCTATTGCGCGACAGCAAGGTGCCGGTTGTCGAAATCTGGGAGCTCGGTTCCCAGACCATGGACATGGCGGTCGGTTTTCACCACGACCAGGTCGGTCGCGCCGCCGCGTCGCATCTCGTTCAGCGAGGACGCAAGCGATTGCTGTTTCTTGGCGCCCGCCTGCACGAGGATCGTCGCGCTGCGCGGCGCGCCCAGGGCTTCGTCGAGACGGCGCGGAACGTACCGGACGTCACTGCGGAGATCATTCAGCATCCCGCGCCGGCGAGCGCCGAGGTCGGCGCCATGCTGCTCGGCGAGGCCCTGCATCGCTTTCCGAACGTGAACGGGATTGCCTGCTCCAACGACCACATCGCCCTCGGCGTGATCTTCGAGTGCCAGCGCCTCGGCATCGCAATCCCCGAGCACCTGTCGGTGGTGGGCTTCGGCGACATGAGCTTCAGCGCGGCCGCCAATCCGTCGCTGACGACCATCCGCCCGCCTGGCGACCTGATCGGGAAGGAAGCCGCGCGGCTGATCATCGCAAGGATCTCTCACCCCGACGGCGAGCGGGAGCAGGCCGTCATCGACACGCGTTTCACCCTGCTGCATCGGCAGAGCAGTTAATTGGAACTACCTAAGGTCCTCGAACCTGGCCAAAACCAACCACTGTATAACGGCAAACACCATAGCGGCCGAAACCCCAAACATGAGGGCTCCGTTCGTTGCACGCGCCGGCAGTTATGTCATTCGAACCCACGCGCCTTTGCACGCTGAGGACTTCACCGCAGCATCGATGAACTTCACGCCTGCCAGGCCATCCTCAACGGTCGGGAAGATCACCTCAGGATCCGGTTCTTCGCCGGCCCTTGCCGCGCGGATGGCGCGGGCTGCCTCAGCATAGATTGTTGCGAAACCTTCGAGATAGCCTTCGGGGTGACCGGAAGGAACGCGGGTAACGCGGGCCGCCTCGCCCTTGGCGCCGGCGCCGCCGCGGGTCAGAAGCTGCCTGGGCCCGCCGTAAGGCGTGAACCAGAGGTGATTCGGGTTCTCCTGCGTCCATTCGAGTCCACCTTTGCTGCCGTAGACGCGCAGTGTCAGGCCGTTCTCGTTGCCGACGGCGACTTGACTCGCCCACAGCATGCCCTTGGCGCCGCCTTTCCACTTGAGAAGGATCTGGACATCGTCATCGAGGCGCCGTCCCTCGACGAAGGTCGACAGTTGCGCGAGCAGTTCGTCGAGCTCGAGCCCGGTGACAAAGCAGGCGAGATTATAGGCGTGGGTGCCAATGTCGCCGATGCATCCGCCGGCGCCGGCACGGGTGGGATCTGTGCGCCACGCCGCCTGCTTCTGGCCGCCGGCCTCCAATCGCTCCGTCAACCAATCCTGCAGATACTCCGCCTGGACAAGACGGATCTCGCCGAGATCGCCGTTCGCGACCATGGCCCGCGCCTGTCGGATCATGGGATAGCCCGTGTAATTGTGCGTCACCACGAAGACCCTGCCCGTCTTCCTGACCAGCGCCACCAGCTCCTCGGCTTCAGTGACGGTCGTCGTCAGTGGCTTGTCGCAGATCACATGAATTCCGGCTTCCAGGAAGATCTTCGCGACCGGACCGTGCATGTGGTTGGGCGTCACGATCGAGACCGCCTCGATGCCGTCCGCTCGCGCGGCTTCCGCCTTCGCCATCTCCTCGAAGGAGCCATAGGCACGGTCGTCGGCGATACCGAGTTCCTTCGCGGAGGCTTTGGCTCGGACCGGATCCGACGCGAGCGCGCCGGCCACAAGTTCGAACTGGTCGTCGAGGCGAGCGGCGATGCGGTGGACTGCGCCGATGAAGGCTCCCTGGCCGCCGCCGACCATGCCGAGCCGGATACGACCGCGATCGACGGCTTCGTGGCTTGCTTCGATAGTCATTTTCTTCTCCTCGCTCAGAAGATGCCGAGCATCCTGCGGTTCGCTGCGGCATCGGCGCCGGAGCCCGCATAATCGTCGAAGGTGTTCTCTGTAACCCGGATGATATGGCTCTTGATGAACTCGGCCCCCTCGCGCGCGCCTTGCTCGGGATGTTTCATCGCACATTCCCACTCGAGCACCGCCCAACTGTCGTAATCGTATTGCGTGAGCTTCGAGAAGATGGCGCCGAAATCGACTTGGCCATCGCCGAGCGATCGGAAGCGGCCGGCACGGTCGACCCAGCTCTGAAACCCGCCATAGACACCCTGGCGGCCCGTCGGGTTGAACTCGGCGTCCTTGACGTGGAATGCCTTTATGCGCTGGTGGTAAATGTCGATGTAGTCGAGATAGTCGAGCTGCTGCAGCACGAAGTGCGACGGGTCGTAGAGCAGGTTCGCGCGCTTGTGGCCCTTTACCCGCTCAAGAAACATCTCATAGGAAACACCATCGTGAAGATCTTCGCCCGGGTGGATCTCGTAGGCGAGATCGACGCCATGCTCGTCGGCATAGTCGAGGATCGGCCGCCAGCGCCTGGCAAGCTCGTCGAAGGCAGTCTCGATGAGGCCGGCCGGACGCTGCGGCCAGGGGTAGACATAGGGCCAGGCAAGCGCGCCTGAGAAGGTCGCCTGTGCAGTGAGCCCGAGCCGCCTGGAGGCCAAGATCGCGCGCTTGACCTGATCGACTGCCCACTCGGTGCGGGCCTTGGCGTTGCCACGCACTTCCGGCACGGCGAAGCCGTCGAATGCCGCGTCATAAGCAGGGTGAACGGCAACGAGCTGGCCCTGGAGATGGGTCGAGAGCTCGGTGATCGCAAGCCCGTGGCGAGCCGCGATCCCCTTCACCTCTTCGGCGTACTCCTGCGACTCCGAAGCTTTCTTCAGGTCGAAGAGCCGCCCATCCCAGCTCGGAATCTGAACCCCCTTGTAGCCGAGCGAGGCTGCCCAACCGCAGATCGAGTCGAAGGAGTTGAACGGCGCCGCGTCGGCCGCGAACTGGGCGAGGTATATCGCCGGTCCCTTGATCATCTTCATCGAATGCTTCCTTCCATCCTGGACGCTCCAGCAGCACGCGCCCGCTGAGCTCGATACCCCACCAAAACTCGCCTCCCTTGCTCGTTCCAGGAGACAGAGCGGGCATTTCATCCCAATGCCCAGACCGGGCGGCAATCACATCCTGGGACTGTCCCGCGTCAGAACGTCTCCCCCGCCCACAACGCCATCGCATCGACATCGGACAGCGGCGCCGGTCGCTCGACGCGCGAGCGCACCGCGATCTCTCCACCTTCGACGCTGGCCTTGAGGATCGCGTGCTTCACCTCCAGCGCGTGGCCCGCCAGAGCACCGGAGGAGCGGTGTGGCGTGCCACTCAGCACAGCACTCGCGAGTTCGGCGACACCCAGACAACGATAGTTGGCCTGGTTCGGCATGTGATCGGCCCAATTCGGCGAGCGCCAGTTGGGCCTGCCGAACGGCCGGTCGTCGGCCAGGACCGAGATCCAGTCGCCGCCCTTCTCGGTGTATTGCACCGCGCCGCCGAAGAAGTTGGGATCCGGCACGCGCAGCGAACCCTCGGTGCCGTAGAGCTCGATCGGCGGATGTCCGTGCTTCCAGACGTCCCAACTCATCGCGAAGATGATATCGGCACCAGACTCGAAATGCAGCAACGACATCACCGTCGTCGGCGTTTCCACCGCGATGGTCTTGCCGTTCATTGGCCCCTTCGAGGTGACGAGCCTCGTGGCGAAGCCGGCGCTCGCACGCCCCTGCACCAGCGCAACGGGACCCAACAGGTTGATGAGGGCCGCAAGGTAATACGGACCCATGTCAAGGATCGGCCCTCCGCCCCGTTTGAAGAAGAAGGTCGGATCGGGGTGCCAGTGTTCCATGCCATGCGACATGAGAAAGCAGGTGCCATAGAGCACTTTGCCGATCCGCCCCACATCCACGAATTCGCGCGCCATACGCCCGCCGCCGCCAAGGAAGGTATCCGGCGCGCAGCCGAGCTTCAGGCCGCGATGAGCCGCCTCCGCCACCAGCGTCGCCGCATCGTTGGCCTCGACCGTAATCGGCTTCTCGCCGAACACGTGCTTGTCTGCAGTCAACGCAGCGTGGCTTATCGCAAAATGTGCATCCGGCGTGGTGAGATTGACGATGATCTGGATATCGGGACGCGCCAGCAGCGCGTCGATCGACAACGCCTCGATCTCGAACTTCGCCGCCTGGGCTTGTGCAGCCTCTGGCCGCTGATCGGCGCAGGCGACCAGCCTTAGATCGCGGAATTTCGGCATGTTGTGCATGTAGATCGTCGAGATGTTGCCGCATCCGACGATGCCGACTCCGAGCTTGCTCATGATCCGCTCCCCATCACGTCCACGACGACACGGTCTCGCGCGCCCGACGCGCGAAGCGGGCAACGTCGTTCGGCTTATCGTGTTCGGCGACGAGCAGGCGGACCCCGGCCTCCTTCATCGCAGCGCGCAGCGCCGGCCAATTCATGGTGCCGTGGCCGGGATCGGCCCAGCCATCCTCATCAGTGCATTGTCCCAATGGCGCGAGATCCTTGATGTGGCAAGCGACCAGACGCTGAGCATGCTTCTTGATCTCGGCGACCGGATCGCCGCCACCGCGCACGATCCATGCGAGATCGGCCTCCCAGACGAGGTCGGGCGCCTCTTCGAACAGGCATTCGAGATAGGTCTTGCCGCTCCCGCTGCGGCCATATTCCCAATGATGGTTGTGCCAGCCGAATTTGAGCCCCTCGCCGGTCACTGCCCTTCCGATCTCGGCAAGCTCGCGCCCGATGCCGCGCCATTGCTTTTCGTCGCCCTCGCGTTCACCCAATGGCGGAGCCGGGGCGAAGATGGTCCCGATGCCAAGCTCCTTGCACATCCTCGCCGTGCCGACCGCATCCTCGCGCAAGCGGTCGAGACCGACATGGGCGCTCGGCGCGGTCATGCCGTGGCGCCCGAGCAGCCGCTTCAGGCTCTCGGGTTCGTTGAACAGCCCACCCCAAGGCTCGACCATCGTGTAGCCTAGGCTGGAGAGCAGCGCGAATTGCGCTTCGAGCGGGGCGATGGAGCGAGCGGAATAGAGCTGGATGGATAATTGGTCGATGGGCCTGGTCATGTCTTGCTTTCGTCAGGGATAGATGGATTTCAGAGGCGCTGTCCGCTCGTCTCATCGAACAGCGACAGGGTATCGGCGGGGAAGCGGACGGTGAGCGTGTCGCCCACATGTACCTGCGCGTCGGCGTCATGGCGGAAGGAGAAGGCGGTGCCGTCGGCGAGGCGACACCAGATCAGCGTGTCGGCGCCCATCGGCTCAACCATCTCGACGCGCGCGGACACGGAGGATGGGTCGTCGGATGCGGCAACCTCGATATGCTCGGGCCGAATGCCGAGAACGACCGGCGCGTCCGTCGGCTGGCCGCGGAACACGTAGCCGTTCAAGCCAAACCGGTTTACACCGGCGATGAATCCGACCTCGCTGCCGCGCGCGAGCCGACCGGGAATGAAGTTCATCGCGGGCGAGCCGACAAAGGAGGCGACGAACCGGTTCACCGGTTCGCGATAGATCTTCTTTGGCGTGTCGAGCTGCTGGATCACGCCGCCCTGCATGACCGCGATGCGGTCCGCGAGCGTCAGCGCCTCGATCTGGTCGTGCGTCACGTAGATCATGGTTGCGCCAAGCCGTGCATGCAGCCGCTTGATCTCGACCCTGAGCTCGGCGCGCAGCTGGGCATCCAGATTGGAGAGCGGCTCGTCGAACAGATAGACTCCGGCATGGCGCACCAGCGCCCGTCCGATCGCGACACGCTGACGCTGGCCGCCGGAGAGCTCGCTGGGACGGCGGTCGAGGAGACTGGTGAGCCGCAGCATCTGCGCGGCCTCACTGAGGCGGCGCTCGATCTCGCTCTGCGGCGTGCCCGCGACCTTCAGCCCGAACGACATGTTTCCTCGCACGCTCATGCGCGGATAGAGCGCGTAGCTCTGGAACACCATCGCGATGCCGCGATCCTTCGGTTCTGCCCAGGTGACATCGCGGCCACCGATATGGATTTCGCCACCCTTGACGTCGATTAATCCTGCGATCGCGTTGAGCAATGTCGACTTGCCGCAGCCGGACGGCCCAAGCAGCACGAGGAACTCGGACGCCTCCACGTGGAGATCAAGATTCTCCAGCACCTTCAGGCCGCCAAAGCCGATCTGCAGGCTCCTGATGTCGACGTTCGACTGCTGCATGTTGCGTTAGCCCTTTACAGCGCCAGCGGCGATACCGCGCACGAACCAACGGCCGGAGCCGAAATAGACGGCGAGCGGCAACAGCGCGGTCAACAGCGTCGCCGCCATGTCGACATTGTAGGCGCGCTCACCTTGCGTCGAATTGACGATGTTATTGAGCTGCACAGTCATCGGCAAATTGTCGCGGCCGGCGAAGACGAGCCCCAGGATGAAATCGTTCCAGATGCCAGTGGTCTGCAAGATCACCGCGACCACAATCATGGGGGTGGCCATCGGCATCATGATCTGCGCGTAGATCTGGTAGAAGCCGGCGCCGTCGACGCGGGCGGCCTTGAACAACTCGACCGGCAGCGACGCGAAGTAGTTGCGGAACAGCAGCGTCATGGTGGGAAGGCCGAAGATCGTGTGGACGATCACGATGGTCAGGAGCGACTGCCCGAGCCCTGTGAAGGAGAACACGCGCACCAGGGGGTAGATGAACACCTGATACGGAATGAAGGCCACCACCATCATCGCGCCGAACAGGATGTTGGCGCCGCGCACGCGCCAGAGCGACAGCGCATAGCCGGTAAGCGAGCCGATCAGGATAGAGATGAAAACTGACGGCACCAGGATGCGCAACGAGTTGAAAAAGCCGACCTTGATGCCCTGGCAGGTCAGCCCGGTGCAGGCCGAGGTCCAGGCCTTGATCCACGCCTCGATATCAGGGGCTGCCGGCAAGGCCAGCAGATTGCCCTGCCGGATCTCCGCCATCGGCTTCAGCGAGGTGACGACCATCACATAGAGCGGCAGCAGGAAGTAGAGCGCGGTGATGAGGATAAAGGCATAAAGGCCCCAGCGCGCCGGGCTCATGCGCTTCGGCCGCCGCGCCGCGGGCAGAGCCTGCGCCACCGCGGTCATCGCATCTCTCCCCTGCCCGCACGCCAGTAAAGATAGGGGGCGACCACCGCGATCACCGTGATCAGCATGGTGGTCGCCGCCGCCGTTGCAAGACCAATATTGGCGCGCTCGAACAGATGATCCATGACAAATTTGGCGGGTACCTCCGAGGCAATGCCGGGGCCGCCATTGGTCATAGATACCGAGAGGTCGTAGAGGCGCACCACGGCCGTCGACAGCAGCACCGCGGCGGTCGCAAAGCTAGCACCCATCATCGGAATGATGATCGACACATAGACCCGCCATTTCGGCAGACCATCGACCCGCGCCGCCTTCCAGATCTCGTCATCGACGCCGCGCAGCCCGGCGAGCATGATCGCCATCACCAGTCCGGAAGCCTGCCAGACGCCCGCGATGACCAGGCAGTAGATCGCAGTCTCCGGCCGCACGATCCAGTCGAAGGTCGCGCCTTCGAAACCCCAACTGCGCAGCACATGCTGGATGCCGAGCGTCGGGTTGAGCAGCCATTGCCAGACCAAGCCCGTGACGACGAAGGACATCGAATAGGGGTAGAGATAGATCGAGCGGATCGTGTCTTCGGCCCTCACCCGCTGGTCGATCGCAACCGCCAGCAGGAAGCCGATCAGAAGCGCGAGCGAAACGAACAGCACACCATAGATAACGATGTTGTGGACCGAGGTGATCCAGCGATCGTTATTGAACAACATCTCGTATTGCCGAAGCCCAACGAAGTTGCTGTTCGGAAGCATGCGCGAATTGGTCAGCGACATCCACACGGTCCAACTGGTGGCACCGATATAGACGATGAGCATCACCATCAGCGCCGGCAAGAGCGCAGAGAGCGCGGAAAGTCGGGAGTTCAGCGAAAGACGCATCGCATCGCCGGATTGAAGAGAGATCGACAGGAAGGAAAGGCGGCCGACGGTTCGTCGGCCGCCTTCTGTGGTACATCACTCCTGGGACTTCAGCACTGCAGCGACCTTGCCGGTGAATTCATCGGCGCTCATGTTGGTGTTCCAATATTGCGAGATGGCATCCTGGAGCGCGCCGATCAGCGCCGGCGGCGCCAGCATGTCGCCGGACGGCATTTGCTGAGCCTTGTCTGCGACGTAGCGCATGCCTTTTTGGGCGCAAGCGTCCAGTGCGGACGTATCGACATCGTTGCGCACCGGGATCGAGCCCTTCTTCAGCGCGAACTGGATCTGAGTCTCTGGCGCCAACATCAGTCTCGCCAATGCCATCTGCGCCTTGGTGGTGGATGGGTCCTTCGCCTTCGGAAATACGAACACGTCACCGCCCATCACATAACCGCCGCTGCCATTAGACAACACCGTGCAGCCATAGTCCTTGTCGGCGACCTTGCCCGCCGCGACGAATTCGCCCTTGGCCCAGTCGCCCATGATCTGCATTCCGGCCTTGCCCTGGATGACGAGGTTGGTCGCGTCATTCCAGTTGCGGCCGGGCGCGCCGGCATCGACATAGTCCTTGAGCTTCTTGTAGGTGACAGCGACCGTCTTGAACTCGGCGCTCCGCGCCAGCGACACATCATGCTTGCCGAGAATGCCGGTCCACATCTGCGCGCCGCCGACGCCGATCATGACCGAGTTGAACAGGTTTTGTTCCCAGTTCTTCTGGCCCGAGAAGGCCAGCGGGATCACCTTGCCTTCCGCCTTAAGCTTGTCGAGAATGGCTAGAGCGTCATTCCAGGTCTTCGGCTCGGCGGCGCCGACGGAGGCGAGCACAGCCTTGTTGTACCAGAGCCAATTCTGACCGTGGATGTTGATCGGCACCGCGTACATCTTGCCGTTGCGAGTCGCCGCGGCAACGATCGCGGCGGGCATCACGCCTTTCCAGTTGCCCTCAGTTGCAACCGCGTCGACATCGGCGAGCAGGTCGCCCTCCACCAGCTCGTCGAATTGCTTGCCGGTGTTGAGCTGCATCGCGGTCGGAGGATTGCCGGCGACGGTACGGCTGATCGCGGCGTTTCGCGCATTGGCGGCACCGGCCACGGCGCTATCGATCCACGTCCCACCGGCCTTGGTGAACTGATCGGCAAATACTTTCACTGCAGCGGCCTCGCCACCGGAGGTCCACCAATGAATGACCTCGGCTTTCATCTCTTCTGCGGAGACCGGCACAGAGGCCAATGTCATCGAAAAGGTCGTGGCGACGATCGCCACCGATGCGAACAGCGTGCGCTTCATCATTCCCTCCCGGATGCGCCTTTTGCAGGCGGTGTATTCGGCTTGCGGCCCTTACGGGCTCGTTGTTGCTCTACCGAATGTAATCGATTACATATTCACGATAGCAGAACCCTGGAATTTTGCAAGCCCGGTCATGGCAGTGAGATTGCGAGCCTCTCTATGGCAAAACGAAACAGAGTGACGCGCCAAAAAGTGACCAAGATCGCCGATGTCGCCCGGCTGGCGGGAGTTTCGGTGGCGACCGTCAGCCGGACGCTGGCGCGCCCTGAGATCGTGATCGAGGAAACCCGCACACGCGTGCTCGCTGCGGTGCGCGAGACCGGCTACACGCCGAACATTTCTGCAAGGAACCTGCGCGCACGGAAAACCATGGTGGTCCTGGTGGCGGTGCCGGACATCGCCAACCCGTTCTTTGCCGAGGTTTTGCAGGGCATCGACGACACCCTGTCGACCGCCGGCTATGGACTCATCATCGCCAGTCTGGCCGGATCGCCGGAGAAGGAGGCGCGCTATGTCGACCTGGTTTGCGCCGGCCAGGCCGACGGCGTGCTGCTCTTGTGCGGCCACGTGATGCGCAGCCCCGACCGCGACCTGCGCGACGCGCGCGTGCCGCTCGTCGCAGCTTGCGAGTACATTTCCGGCGAAAGCTTCCCCCAAGTCACAATCGACAATGTCGGCACCGCCAGCGAGGCGGTGCGACATCTGGTCGAACTGGGACACACAAACATCGCCTATTTGTCGGGACCAAAATCCAATATTCTGGAGCAGCAGCGTTTCGAAGGCTATCGGCAGGCCTTGCGCGAGGCGGGGATTGCGGCTGATTCAGGCTTGATCCTGCCTGGCGATTTCACCTTCCGCACCGGTGTCGAGGCCGGCCGGACGATGCTGGCGCTCGAGTCCGCAGCGCGTCCGACCGCGCTGTTTGCGGCCAACGACGAAATGGCGATCGGCCTGATCAAGACCGTGCAGGCGGCCGGCCTCCAAGTCCCGACCGATCTCTCCGTCTTCGGCTTCGACGGCATTGCCTATGCCGACTATTGCGAGCCGACCTTGACGACCGTCGTCCAGCCGCGCCGCGACCTCGGTGCCGCAGCGGCCGCCGAATTGATCGCGCTGATGACGACCGGCAGGGCGGGTCCACGGAAGAACATCCAGCTTCCCGCCACGCTGGCGTTGCGCGACAGCACGCGCCCGCTGCGGAAGAGTCCTGGCCATTCATCCCGGGGCGAGAGGTCCGGCTAGGACGGCGAAGAAACGGTGTAAGACCATCGCAGGCGGATGTGCGCCAAGAAGGGCCCTCCCCGCTAATTCGCAGTTTGATCCCAAGGCCGACATTGGCATGACACGTAGCAGTCGATAGATTGCGTTAGGTTCCTTTGCGCGAACTCGACGGCGTGCCCGCGCGGCGGTGGGCGCCGATACATGCAGACGTCGATTGGCGATCCTAGGCGTCAGGCCGTTATTTGGTCTGAATTGCAAGTCAACGTCTCTGACAATTTATCTCCGTCTGCACATCGGCCACTGATTTTAGTTCGCGCTCGGCAACGATCGAGGACGACAAATTTCAATTGTGTAACAGGAGTAATTTCAATGAAACGATGGGCAATTGTAGCCTTTGTAAGTGTTGGTCTTGTTGGAGGGGCATTCGCTCACCCGCTCGACCCTCCCGGCACCGTTTACATCGATGGGGTGCCGTGCAACCTCCCATGCCAGTCCTATATGGCGTGGAGCCGGCGGACGCTTAAGGCGAGCCAGGCTTCTGCCAAGGGGGCCGCGAACACATCCGTCGGCAAGGCGTCGATGGAAGCTCCCCGCAAACGCATTTCGAAGCGCGGTGAGTCGACCTCGGTCGATGCGCAGTCTCGGAAGAAGACCCGCGATTTTCGGGCCTCGCTCGCCGCGACTCCGAAACCGCCGCCTCCTCCAAGGCCGAGAACCCCTCCGCCGTGGCTCATCACAACTCCGGAGTCTCCGCCTGTTCCCGAAACCGGAAATGCTCCGCCTGCCGTGGAGACCAGCAATCCTCCAAAAGAGAGATCTCCTCAGGAGTTGATCATGGCTGCGTTGGCGATCGCCGAGCAAATCACGAACGCCGAAACGCCGAAGGCGCCGGGCAATGATCGCGCGGATGAGACCAAGGCTGGCGACGTCAATGTCTCGATACCTTTGGTCGCGCTCCTGCTCTCCCGACCGGATGTAAAATCGGTCGCCGCGCTCAAGGGCCAAAATGTTGCAATCGACAAGGCTCAGTCCGCGGTTGAGCAGGACATCCGCTCCGCTTTGGAGGCCGGCGGTGCCATGAACGCTCAGCTTTCGGTTGGCGACGGCGCCTCGCTAGATCGACTTATCAGCGGAGACGTACAAGCCGTAGTATTAAAACTAGTTTCCGCCGACGCGGCAGAAGCATTCCCTGAAATTAAGGGCTTCAAGGTTCTCCGCGTTCCCCTCTTGGCCCGTTGACGGCGTGCACATTACAACGGAACCGGTCGCGACCGTCCCCGAAAACGGGATAGTCGGTGCCGGCCGTTGGCCTGCCGGTGGGCGAGCCGTCTTCGGGCGGAATGTGATCGGCGTCACGGCGCATCAACGCCACATCTTACACTAGATGGCATGTGCTAATCGACGACATCAAAGATCGGAAGGTACGGCGGAGGTAACCGGCCTGATGATCTTGAAGGCCCCGACGTGCAACATCGTCGGGGCCTTTTGTTCAGGCCGTCTTGACGCTTAGGGCGGCTCTCGAAAGCGACGCCGAACTTATATACTCGGCCTGGCCCTACCGTTTTAACCCACTTCAGACATCGGCAACCCAACAATATTTGCTGCGGCCGAACCCGCACGTCTTTCAAGTTCAAGTTTGGACAATTAAACTGTCGCGTTGAAATCCGTGGAGGTCCGCATGCACCGGCGTGATTTCATCGGACTGATCGGCGCGACCGCGCTGAGTATTCCTCGACCGGGCTATGCCCAGAAGAAAACGGACATGCCGTTGGTCGGGTTTTTGCTGGTGCAACGGCTGGAGACCTCAAACTCCAAAGATAGAATTACCATGCTCCGGAAGGGCCTTCAGGAGGAGGGTTTCGTCGAAGGGACGAACTATTCCCTTGCCGTGCGGTCCGCCGAAGGAGACGTAGATCGTTATCCTCAGTTTGCTAGGGAATTGGGCGCGCTCAATGCACGCGTCATCGTCGTGAATGGCTCTCTCTATGGCTTGGTAGACTCAGTGTTGTGCACGGAAGGATCATACCGCGGAGAAAAGACACCGCCGAATATTGTGCGTCAGTGCGAAGTGTTTCATGAGTTTCGTCGATCTTTTCCAGCGCTGCCGCTTGTTTTTTGCAACGTTGCTGCCGACCTCGTCGCGCTAGGCATAGTCCCAAGCTATACGCACCCGGGCGGGTTGCTCACCGGAAACGTCATGAACGCAGCCGGTGGCGAAGAAACGATCACCCAAAAGCGGATCGCGTTCTTCAAGGAGCTTGTCCCAAATCTGGTGCGCCTCGGCATGATAGCGCCCGCCAACGGGGTATTGGCGATGCAGGAGAAAGATGCGCTGCAAAAGGTGTCCGCCCAGTTGGGCTTTGAGGTCGTTCACTACGATCTCAACACCTTTGACGATCTGGACAGCGCCGTTGCAGCGGGGCTTCGGGATGACGTGAGCGCGTTCTACATCTCGGGCGAGCCTCTGATGAGCGCTGATGTTTCACGCGTCATAAATTCCGTCACGGCCTCCGGAAAGCCAAGTGTCGCTCCCTATCCGTTCTGGGGACAGGCCGGAGTTCTGATGAGCTATTCGCCCGACCCGCTCGATGGTGTGCATCATGCGGGCACCTATGCCGGGAAAATATTGCATGGCGCGAAGCCCGGCGATCTCCCGATCGAGCAGGCGAGCAAGTTTACCCTCGTTATCAACCTTAAGACCGCTAAAGCGCTTGGCATTAGCGTGCCTCCCACGTTGCTGGCCGTCGCCGACGAGGTGATTGAATAGCACCCGGTCTACTGCAATGCGTGAGTCCGGAAGTGGCCCCAGGCCGAACAGCGCTTATTGCGATGTCGGCTGTCGGCGGTAAAACCGGACGCCGGGGTGTGCTTGCCTTGACCGCTGCTTGTGACCCAAGCCAGTCATCATGAACGACGCGAAACGTTCAGCCATCGATCTCAGCGTAGGTTCGGACTCACATCGTGCCGCCGTCACACATGGAGTGGCCGGACCTCTTGCGGCCAGCCACAAGCGATTGCGAGCTTGCCGGCCCAAAACTTCGCCGACTCTTGTTCGGAGACATCAACGACCGTGAAGCCACCGAGATATTCCGGGGCGTTGGAATACCGACCTTCGCTAAACCTCAGTTCGCCGCTGATGTTATTGGCATTGAAAGCCTTGCTCAGATCTTCATCTACTCCCGCGGCGAAGATGAGCACGCCCGCTTCCTTCATCTCGGCCACGACTGCCCTAGCCAATGGTCCGCGAGACCGAAACCACTCTTCGGAGTGATCGCCGACCCATTGCTGGTTGAAGTAGATAATGTAATGCGTCATGTGACCTTCCTATTATCTGCGGCTAGGAACATACTACCCCAGATCATCGGTGTTTGGCGTATTCCGCTTCTGTGAAGGGTTTCGGATGCCGGCCGCATGAGGGACGGGGCGGCGTATTCGGCGGCCGGCGTCCGAAAGCCTCCAAG
>NZ_JBANAZ010000079.1:0-40154 GCF_059803455.1 Bradyrhizobium sp. UFLA05-108
CAGCCAGCATGGTGAATCAGAAACAAGCTGATTTGGGAATCCCAAATCGATTCAACCTAACCCCATCCCGCTTTAGCTTCCCTTCGTCGCGAACTCTCGTACCCCGGATGCAGCGCAGCGCTTCTTCAGCGGTGCGCTGCTGAGCCGGGGCCCAGCAATGCTGGCACGATGGGTCCCGGCTCTGCGGAGCGGCACCATAGCGCGTCGAAGACGCGCGTGAACGCGCTTACGGCGCCGCACCGCGTCCGGGACACGAGAATCGTAGGTGCGGGCTCGTTCCCTTCATCATTCCTGTTTGATCCAGCGCAACGCAATTTCCTGCAGGTTTGCTCTATTCCTCCAATACCGCCGAATGGAGCTTCGAGATGAGCACCCAGAGCAGACCCTATCCCGTGGTTCAGGATCTCATCGATTCCTTTGCCGGCTGGCTGAAGCATCGCCGCGAGCTGAACGAGATGCGGCAGCTCGATCGCTCCGATTTCAACCGGATCGCGAGCGATCTGCGCGTTTCGCCGGATGATCTCGAAGAGCTGGTCCGTCACGGCCGTCATGCCGCTGACGAGCTGCCGAAGATGCTGGCGCAGCTCGGCATCAGCGAAGAGCAGCTCGGCCGCGCTCAGCCGCTTCTGCTGCGCGACATGGAGCGCGTTTGCGCGCTATGCAACGAAAAGGCGCATTGCCACCGCGATCTCGCCGACGGCACCGCAGCCGAGAACTACGGGGGTTATTGCCCGAACGCCTCCACGCTGGAGACGCTCGATCGCACGGGCCACATACCGCACTGACGAGCGGCGGGAGCATTCGCCAGGGCGTGATCCTGGACCCGAAGGGCCACGTTAGCGCAAAGTGCGGAGCGATTTTCCCTCGCGACAAAGGCGGAACGTGTTTGCGCTGAGATCATGCACAAACAACAAACCTAGAGCGCGATTTGTCCCAGGCAGCTATGGGCAGGGATGGACCTGTCCGTCATAGCCCCTGTAATTTCCAGAGGAGGCATTATAGGTTCGATACTGCTGGCAGTTGGCGCCAGTGCTCTGGCTCACAGCCCGGCGCCGTCGGCCTGTTTCGGTAGCTCTGTTCTCTTGTTGACCTTGCTCTAGTGCAACGCCAGCAGACTGCTTGGTAGCCGGCGTATCGGCAATCGTTTTCTGCTCTTCCATGGCTTGGCGCACTTGTGCCAATTCAGCTGCCAGCGCCTCGGCCCGATCGTGCTCCTGCTGCAGAGACTGCCGCAACCCCGCTGTCACGCTCTCGATTGACTGCTTGGGCTGTTGCGCCATCTCGCTCGCCCCGCTGCGTGAACGTGCTAACCCGGTCGTCTCGGTTTTGCTTCGAGCCTTCGCGACGTCGCCATCAGGCGCAGTGGAGGCGGAGAGCTCCGTGGGATTCAGTATTGTCCGCTGCAAATAGACGCCACCAATGACCCCTGCGATGACCATTGCGGCAATCCACCAACGTGCAGATCCACGTCGCTCGTGCAGTGGCACAATCTGAACAGTCTCTGCAAGTGCAGAGACTGTCGCGGTGGCGGGTCGCTCGGGAGGCATATCCGACGGCTGAGACTTAAAAAAACTGTAACATGGGTACCAATGCGATGGCCTCATCTGGCTCACTTCGCCGTACTCGCCGATCCATCCATTGGTCTCAGTAGACCACCGAGCAACCTCAAAGCTTTCGCGCGCTTCATCCTCGAGCACGATTGTGTGCCCATTCTTCGGTGCGATCTCTATCGGATAGCGCATGCGAAGGACGCCTCTTCAACTTGACGCGTTGGTCAATGATGACCTGCGCTGGCCAGAAATTCAAGAAAGTCGCATCGCTTTCATTTTTTAAAGCACCCCACTCGCGACTGTGACTCTCACCCCGCTTAGAATGTACGGTGAGGCGACCATAATTGTGGCTGGAGCCATGCAGCAGACACTTGCTCGATGGTATTCCCGGGCGGTTCCCGCAGCCGCGTCGGCATCAGCGAAGAGCGGTTTGGCCGCACCGCAGTTGCCGCGTGACCTCGACCGTGTCTGACCGCAATGGGACGGACCTCGTCAGCGGCGTCGCCGCCGAGAACTACAGGCGCTGCCGCCCGAACGCCGCAACGCTGAAGACACTCGATCGCACCACGGGCGGCGTGCCGCTCTGACGAGCAGTCTAGTGGGTCAATTTATAGCAATGTCCACCGCCCCTGTGCTTTACACGCTCGCGACACGTATCCAGCGTCGAAAACGAGCAGTCAGGTTGTCCGGCAGCCTTCGCCCCTCTCAACTGCGCACAGAATGTGGCAGCATTGGCAGGGTCCTGAGGACTGAGAACGAAGCTCATCGAGAGAAGCATCATCGCGGAGATAAGCGCCAGCTTTGAACGCGACATACCAATTCCTCCTATGAGGTTTGCCCCATTCTTCTCCCTTGAAACTGCCAAAACGTGCTGCTCGTTCAGTGGTTGCTAGGCGCGCGAGCAAGTTTCAAAAATCGCCATCCGGCAAGCGGTTCATAGCGGCGGAACGTCCGCCCGCCGCCGGGGTTCCGTCGGTGTGAATTTACATGCGCCGCATCCGCATTTGACGAGACAATCCCGCTTACTCAAGTTGCATCGGGCCGCTTAAACCATCTCCGACTTGTGAACACCTGGAACCGATTAGCTGGCAGGAGACTTTTCGGTCTGTGTTAAACGTTGGCCGCGCGTATCAAGCGGATCAGGGGCAGCACTCAAGTCAGTACGGGAGTGTTCAATGTCAGACCTTGTTGCGATCGTGTACCCATCCGAAGCCAAAGCAGAGGAAGTTCGGCAAAAAATACTCAAGCTCCAGAAGGAGTATCTGATCGCGATCAATGATGCCGTGATCGCCGTCAAAACAGGGGATTCCGTCAAACTCAATCAGCTTGTGAACACGACGATGACTGGCGCCGCAAGCGGCAGCTTCTGGGGACTGTTGTTTGGATTGGTGTTCTTGAATCCCCTCATCGGCGTGGCTCTCGGTGCCGGCGCAGGCGCATTGGGCGGCGCGCTGACCGATTTCGGGATTAGAGATCAGTTCATGAAGGATCTCACAGCGAAGGTGAAATCGGGAGATGCCGTTCTATTCCTGCTGATCCAGAGCATGACCTCGGACAAGGTTCTCAATGAGATCAAGGATGCGGGAGGGACGGTTCTCAAGACCTCGCTGGACGAAAAGAAGGAACAGCACCTGCGCGATACCCTCGCAGCCGCAGCTCAATCCAAGGCTGCCTAGCTGCGTGAGGCAAAGCCTGGGAGAGCGGGAATCGCCGAGGGCGGCGAGGAGCAAGTCATGCAAAAATTGACCCTATGGGTGCTTGCGATTGCGGTTGCTTCGGCAGCGGTCATGACGACTGGCGGTCGTTCGCAGGCGAGCCTTATCGCACCACTGGGGTCGCATGAGATCGCCGATCAGCTTCGTCTTGCGGAAACAGTCCAGTTCACCTGGAGAGGCCGCCGCTACTGTTGGTACAATGGCGGATGGCGCGGCGGCGGCTGGTACTGGTGTGGCTACAATTGGCGGCGTGGCATGGGCTGGGGTGGCCCGGCCGGCTGGCATGGGTGGCGGCGGCCACATCAGCGCCCGGTGGCACGCCCACCGACGGTTCGCCCCCCGGCAGCGCGCCCACCGAGGCCAAATCGACCAGGGCAAAATCGACCGGGGCCAAGTCGGCCGGGAACGCAGCGGCCGCAAACACTCCCCGAGCGCATTCAGAACAGGTGATAATCGCTGCTTTGCGTCGGCCGCAGGCCTCGGAAGGACATCGCTTTTTCTGAGCACAGCCGCAACGCTTGCTCATCGGCCACAATCGCATCCGCGATCTCGATCGAGCGGCGCGCTGCTATGGCAGCCCCTCCGGGTTGGGCCCACTTTCAGACCTGCCGACGAGTTGGTATGTGAGATATGGAATGAGGCAGACGATGAAATCCCGCGTAGAGACGCTCACACCGCCGAATACGCCAAAACCGATCGGACCTTACAATCACATCGCCAAAGTCGGTGAACATATATGGATTGGGGGGACCGCTGGAGTCGATCCAGCGACAGGACATTTGGCAGGGGCAGACATAGGTGCCCAGACACGGCAAATCTTCAAATCATTCACAGTGATGCTTGATGCTGTTGGCTCCGACCTCAGCCACGTTACTCACATCAATGTCTTCTTGCAGCACATGTCTGACTTCGAGGCGATGAATGCTGCCTATGTCGAGATGATGGGCGACCACAGACCTGCGCGCACGGTTTTTTCTGTCCAGGAGCTCCCTAAGCCAGGCGTCTTGCTTACGATGAACCTTACGGCGGTGACGCGAGAGCGATGATCCGTTGCGCGCCGGAAGGCGCGGAGACCGCTTTCCGCAATGAATCACAAGCGGCAATGCCTTTCGCTAACAGAAGATTTGCGCCTGGCGTCGGAAAGACCGATGTCGCCTTTAAGCGTGGCCCTACCCCTTGCCCATTGCAGCGATCGCATCCGCGATCTCGATCGTGCGGCGTGCCATGTCCGCGTGCAGCCGTTCCACCATCTGCCCATCGAGCCGGATCGCGCCGCGCGAGACATTCTCCGGCAATTCGAACGCCGCGATGATCTTGCGGGCGCGCGCGACGTCCTCCTCGGGTGGCGTGAAGATGACGTTGCAGGCCTCGATCTGCGAGGGATGAATCAGCGTCTTGCCGTCGAAGCCGAGATCGCGCCCCTGCGCGCATTCCGTCGCAAAACCGCTCGAGTTGTTGATGTCGCTATAGGGCCCGTCGAGGATCTCGAGGCCATGCGCCCGCGTTGCCAGGATGCAATGGGTGATCATCGGGATCATTGCGGCGCGGCCCTCCAGCATCCTGATCCGCGTTTCCCGCGAGATGTCGTTCGGTCCGAACACGAAGCCGACGAGGCGCGTGTTGGGATCGCGCGCGGCGGCGGAGAGCTCTTCCGCATGCAGGACCGCGCGCGCGGTCTCGATCATGGCCCAGACCTTCACCGTCGGCGCGGCGCCGAGCTCAGCCAGCCGCCGGCCGATGGCGTCGAGGTCCTCGACACTGGAGACCTTTGGAACCAGGATGCCGTCGGGCGAGGATTTTGCCGCCATGGCAACGTCGTCGGCCCACCAGGGCGTATCGAGGCCGTTGGTCCGGATCAGGATCTCGCGCTTGCCAAAGCCTTTTGCAGCGATCGCAGCCGCGATCTGGTCCCGCGCCTCCGCCTTGGCGTCAGGGGCGACGGAATCCTCCAGGTCCAGGATCAGGCCGTCGGCCGGCAGGTTGCGGGCTTTTTCCAGCGCGCGGGGGTTGGAGCCGGGCATGAACAGATGGCTGCGGCGCGGACGGGTCATGCGAGCGTTCCCTTGAAGTTCAAGTGTTCCCTCCGGAGCCGATAGCACCTGGCCTGCCTATTCGAAAGGCTTGTTCGCCCCTGCGGTATATGATTAGGCATTGGTCATGATCACATTCCCAAGACATTTGCTGGACGGCTACAAGGCCTTCGCGACGCAGCGGCTGCCGACCGAGCAGACGCGCTATCGCGAATTATCGGTGAAGGGCCAGTCACCCGAAGTGATGGTGATCGGCTGCTGCGATTCCCGCGTCTCGCCCGAGGTGATCTTCGACGTCGGTCCGGGCGAGCTGTTCGTGATGCGCAACATCGCCAATCTGGTCCCGACGTATCAGCCCGACGAGAATGCGCACGGCGTCTCGGCGGCGCTGGAATATGCCGTGACGGTGCTGAAGGTGAAGCACATCGTGGTGCTCGGGCATGCGCAATGCGGCGGCATCCGCGCCTTCGTCGACAAGATCGAGCCGCTCACCCCCGGCGATTTCATCGGCAAATGGATGCAGATGTTCATCAAGCCCGGCGAGGTGGTCGAGCAGCGCGACCGCGAGACGATGGCACAATTCGTCGAGCGCATCGAGAAGGCCGCGGTGTTCCGCAGCCTCGAAAACCTCATGACATTCCCGTTCGTGCGCAAGGCGGTCGACGCCGGCCAGATGCAGACGCACGGCGCCTATTTCGGCGTCGCGGAGGGATCGCTGTTCGTGCTCGACAAGGCCGCGAAGGAATTTCGAAGCGTCAGGGACGCAGGGTAGTTCGGTAGGGTGGATTTGGTAGGGTGGGCAAAGCGAAGCGTGCCCACCACTTCTATCGCGATCGTGGAGAGGTGGTGGGCACGGCGCGCGAAGAGCGCGCCTTTGCCCACCCTACGCAGCCCTTAAGCCGCCTTCTTCTTCGCGGTGATCAGCTTGCGGTTGATCAGGACTTCGGCGATCTGGATCGCGTTGAGCGCGGCGCCCTTGCGAAGGTTGTCCGACACGCACCAGAACGCGAGACCGTTCTCGACCGTGGCGTCCTCGCGGATGCGGCTGATATAGGTCGCGTCCTCGCCGGCCGCCTCATAGGGCGTGGCATAGCCGCCGGGCTCCTGCTTGTCGATGACGAGACAGCCGGGCGCCTTGCGCAGGATCTCGCGCGCCTCGTCCGCCGCGAGCGGATTCTCGAACTCGACGTTGACGGCCTCCGAATGGCCGACGAACACCGGCACGCGCACGCAGGTCGCGGAGAGCTTGATCTTGGGATCAAGGATCTTCTTGGTCTCCGCCATCATCTTCCACTCTTCCTTGGTGTAGCCGTCTTCCATGAAGACGTCGATGTGGGGGATGACGTTGAAGGCGATGCGCTTGGGAAACTTCTTATTGATCAGCTCGTCATTGGTGTAGACGGCCTTGGTTTGCGAGAACAATTCGTCCATCGCATCCTTGCCGGCGCCCGAGACCGATTGATAGGTCGAGACCACGACGCGCTTGATGGTCGCCTTGTCGTGCAGCGGCTTCAGCGCGACGACGAGCTGCGCGGTCGAGCAGTTCGGGTTGGCGATGATGTTCTTCTTGGCAAAACCCTTGGTCGCATCGGCATTCACCTCGGGCACGATCAGCGGCACGTCCGGATCCATGCGCCAGGCCGAGGAATTGTCGATCACGACCGCACCGGCGGCGCCGATCTTCGGCGACCATTCCTTCGACACCGAGCCGCCCGCCGACATCAGGCAGATGTCGATGTCGGAGAAGTCGTAGTGCTCGAGCGCTTTGACCTTCAACGTCCGATCACCATAGGAGACCTCGACGCCGACGCTGCGGCGTGAGGCCAGCGCCACGACCTCGTCCGCGGGGAATTTGCGCTCATCGAGAATGTTGAGCATTTCCCGTCCGACATTGCCGGTCGCTCCGACGACTGCGACTTTGTAACCCATCGTTCACTCTCCGATGAAAAAGGCCTTCCCAAAGCTGCGCGCTTAACCAGGAAGAGCAGCGCTTCTATGCGAGAACCGCCCGCAAGACAACGTTTGACCGTGCCAGAAGGCATTGGATGCCGCCGTACCAGGCCACCCCGGCCGCATATCCCAGAACCAGGATCCATCTGGCACTCCTAGGCTTTGCCGACGAGGTCGTCGGCACGCTGGCGCGCCTGTTCGCCTATGTGGGGACGCTGGCGCTGCTTGCCATCCTGTTGCTTGCCGCACTCGGCCAATTGCCGAACCTGCATGACGACGGGCCGGCGACGAGGCCGGGCTGGTCCGTGGCCGACCGATCACATCCCGCCTTTGCCGTCAGCCGGCTCGATTCCAACGACAAAACAGACGCTTACGTCATCCTCCGGCATCCCGAGGGCGGCCGCAAGGACGTCATGCGCTGGGTCGGCGATACGCCGGTACCGGTCGCCGAGCTCGAAATCTACCGACCCGGCGGCGAGTTCGGTCCGGCGGCGCGCCTGCCTTCAGACATGGCTGCCCGGATGGGCCTTAGGCAGTCGACACCGCTCGAGGAAGCAGGCGTCATCGACAGCAAGTTCGGGCCAGTGGCCCTGTATCGCCCGAGCGGGCAGGCGTCCGGCTGTCTTGGCTATGTCAAGCGGATCGAGGAGCCCCCGCTTCAGATCTCCGGCTGGTCGTGCCAGGGCGACGCACTGCCGGCACGGCGCGCCGCGATCGCCTGCACGCTGAATCGGCTGACGCTGCTCACCTCCGGCAACGAGCCGAAGCTGGCCGAATTGTTCGCCCATGCCGAGTTGAAGCGCCGTCCGTGCGGCCCTCCCGCCTCCGTGGACTGGCTGATGAGCCCCGGAAATGCGCAGCTGCGCGGCGCGCTTTGACGCGCATCAAGCTCAAGTGGCTGGTTTTCATGCAACTTTTGGCCGCAGGCGCGATTATTCCGGCGCGGTGTGACCCAATTGACCTAGTTGCGGTCACCCCTGGCGCGCTAGTATGAGGTGAAATCGATTGGTGGCCTGCCGCCTGAAGGGGACGTGATGAGCTCGAAATTTTCCGCCGCGAACAAATTGGCGATCTGGCTTGCGGCGGGTGCGGTCGCCGCGATGGGTGTTGCGACGTCGGCATCGGCCGACACCAAGAAGCAGCGCTATGACGATCGCGGCCGCGTCTATTATGGTCCGAGCGGCCCCAACGTCGTCTATCAGCAGGGCCCGCGTACCCGCATCTATGTCAGCAAGCGCTCCTGGCTCGATGGTGGCACCGAGGTCAATCCGGGCGATCGCAAGTTCTCCGACTACGCCTTCCCGCCGGATGTCGGCTATCCCACCTTCGCGCGCGAGAACCTCAACCGTCCGATCGATCGCCAGCCGCTCAGCACGCCGGCTGATGTCGGCGGCTATCCGAGGACGTTCCCGCTTTACTGAAGCGGACACGACTGACGAATTCGAAATGGCCGGGCTCGCGTTCGGCCATTTTTTAATTTTGTGATGGCTTCAGACTCACATCTTGACGCGTTTCTTTCCGCGAACCGGTATCCACTTCGCTCGAACACGCTCTACCGGCCGGGCGCAAAAGCCGGGTCGTAGCGCTTGCAAAATTGTTCGATCGCCTCGGAGCGGAAATCGCTCAAGCGTTCGAAGATGACCTCATCGGGCCAATCCCACCAGGCGATACGGCGCAGGCTTTCCGTGACAGATTCGGTAAAGCGCTCGCGGATGGGGCGCGCGGGAACGCCGCCGACGATCGTGTAGGGCGGTACGCTGCGGCTGACGACCGCACCTGCGGCGATCACCGCGCCGTCGCCGACCGTCACGCCCGGCAGCAGGATGGCGGCGTGCCCGATCCAGCAATCATTGCCAACGATCACCCGGTCGCTGTGGCGCTCCGCAAAGAAGTCGCGGTCACGGGTCGCTGTCGCCTCGTAATATTCCGGGCAATAGGTGAAGCGATGCTGGGACGGCCGGCCCATCGGATGGTTCGGCGCGCCGATCCGCACCGAGTTGGCGATTGCCGTGAACTTCCCGATCACCGCGTCGGCGACCTCGCAGTTCTCCCCGAGATAGGAGTAGTCGCCGAGCGAGGAAAACTCGATGCGCGTGTTGCAGAGGACTTCGCAGCGGCGCCCGATCTGCACTTCGCGCAGGCGCACCGTTTCATGGATGACGGTTTCCGCGATCTTGGGGCGATGCGACGCGTCCATCAAACGGCTCCTGAGGTTTTACGGGCGGCGCATCCCGGTCACGTCTACGCGGACTGCGTAGGGCGGACAAAGGCGCGAAAGCGCCGTGCCCACCGTCATTCCGGGGCACGCGAAGCGTGAACCCGGAATCCCGAGATTCCGGGTTCGATGCTGCGCATCGCCCCGGAATGACAGTGCAAGTGACTACGCGTGCAGCTTCTGCAGTTCCTTCAGGAT
Source organism: Bradyrhizobium sp. UFLA05-108 (assembly GCF_059803455.1). Classification (NCBI taxonomy): domain Bacteria; kingdom Pseudomonadati; phylum Pseudomonadota; class Alphaproteobacteria; order Hyphomicrobiales; family Nitrobacteraceae; genus Bradyrhizobium; species Bradyrhizobium sp. UFLA05-108. The sequence goes on from NZ_JBANAZ010000079.1 coordinate 9,659, forward strand.
CGCTTCGCCCATCTGCGTGGTCGAGGCGGCGGTGGTGCCTTCCGACTTGATGTCGGCAGTGCGCAGGCCGCTCGCCAGCACCGCAGCGATCGCGGCGTCGAGCTTGTCGGCGAGCGCGCCCATGTCGAAGGAGTAGCGCAGCGCCATGCCGAAGGACGAGATCATCGCGATCGGATTGGCGAGGCCCTTGCCGGCGATATCGGGCGCCGAGCCGTGTACGGGCTCATACAGCGCCTTGCGCTTCTTGCTCTTCACGTCGACCTCGCCGAGCGAGGCCGAGGGCAGCATGCCGAGCGAGCCGGTCAGCATCGCCGCGATGTCGGAGAGCATGTCGCCGAACAGGTTGTCGGTGACGATGACGTCGAACTGCTTGGGCCATTTCACCAGCATCATGCCGCCGGAGTCGGCGAGCTGATGCTCGAGCGTCACATCGGGATATTCGCGCTTGTGGACCTGTGTGACCACCTCGTTCCAGAGCACACCGGACTTCATGACGTTGCGCTTTTCCATCGACGTCACCTTGTTGCGACGCTTCTTGGCGAGGTCAAAGGCGACGCGGGCGATGCGCTCGATCTCGTAGGTGTCGTAGACCTGGGTGTCGATGGCACGCTTCTGGCCGTTGCCGAGATCGGTGATGGTCTTGGGCTCGCCGAAATAGACGCCGCCGGTGAGCTCGCGCACGATCACGATGTCGAGGCCCTCGACCGCCTCGCGCTTCAGGCTGGAGGCATCCGCCAGCGCCGGATAGCACACGGCCGGACGCAGATTGGCGAACAAAGCGAGATCCTTGCGCAGCCGGAGCAGGCCGGCCTCGGGGCGCACGTCGTAGGGCACCGCATCCCATTTCGGGCCGCCGACCGCACCGAAGATGACGGCGTCGGCGTCCTTCGCCTTGGCCATGTCGCCTTCGGAAATCGATACCTTGTGCGCGTCATAGGCGGCGCCGCCGACGAGGCCGGTGTCGGTCTCGAACTTGGCGATCCCGGCCGAGTCGAGCCAGTCGATCAGCCGCTTCACCTCGCCCATCACCTCGGGGCCGATACCGTCGCCGGGGAGCAGCAGCAATTTGTGGGTCGCCATGGTCGTTCTTCCTCCGTTTCGTCATGGCCCGGCTTGACCCGGCCATCCACGTCTTGCCTCGGGTGCAGAAGAACGTGGATGCCCGGCACAAGGCCGGGCATGACGGCGCTCATGAATTTCGGCCGGAGTGCTAGAGCGGCGTTGCGCGCTTGGCAAGACACCATTGCCGCCTCGCGGCTGTGCAAGCCGGGCGGGGCCTGCCACAATCGGGCTTGCCGGAGTACCCCTTGCACGCCCAAGACTACCTCACTCAAGATCGCCGCCTCCCGCACGACGCGCGCCCTGCGCGGCTGATTCTGACGCTGTCGCTGGCGGCGACGGTCGGGCTCGGCATCGGCCGCTTTGCCTATGCGCTGGTGCTGCCGGACATGCGCGACAGCCTGAACTGGTCCTACTCCGCCGCCGGCTTCATGAACACCATCAACGCCGTCGGCTACCTCGCGGGCGCCCTGATGGCCTCGCGACTGATCAAGCGGGTCGGCTGGTCGGCCGCGATCCGCGGCGGAACGCTGGCCTGCCTCGCGGCCCTGGCGATCTGCGCGCTCACCGGGAACTTCATCGCGCTCAGCCTGGCGCGGCTGGTGCTGGGCCTGGGCGCGGCGGCGGGTTTCGTCGCCGGCGGCGCGCTGGCCGCAACCATCGCGCAGTCGCATCCCGAAAGGGCCAATTTCCTGCTCAGCCTGTTCTATGCCGGCCCCGGTATCGGCATCCTCGCTTCGGGGCTGATCGCGCCGTTCACGCTGCAATATTTCGGGCCGGGCTCGTGGTGGATCGTGTGGTGGGCACTGACGCTGCTCTCAGCCGCCATGACCATCCCGCTGTTCCTGATGCGCATCGAGAGCAAGGCGCGCTTCAGCGAGGCGGGGCACGGCTCGTTCGCGATCCTCCCCATCCTGATCTATCTCGCCGGCTACTTCCTGTTCGGCGCGGGCTACATCGCCTACATGACCTTCATGATCGCCTATGTGCGCGATGCCGGCGGCGGCGCGGCGGCACAAGCCGCGTACTGGAGCCTGATCGGGGTGAGCGCCTTTGCGACGCCCTGGGTCTGGCGCGGCGTGCTCGCGCTCGACCGCGGCGGGCTCGCAACCGCGATCATCCTCGGCACCAATGCGCTGGGCGCCAGCTTGCCGATGCTGGGGCATTCGACGGCATGGCTTGCGACCTCGGCCGTCGTGTTTGGTGTCGCCTTCTTTGCCGTGGTGGGTTCGACGACGGCGTTTGTCCGTTTCAACTACCCGCCCCCAGTATGGCCAACGGCGATCGCGGCGATGACGATCTCGTTCGGCATCGGCCAGACTCTCGGGCCGATCGTGGTCGGCGCGATCACGGATGCGCTGGGGAGCCTTTCGTATGCGCTGAACGTGTCCGCCGCGTTGTTAGCGCTCGGTGCGGTCGCGGCACTGTGCCAGTGGAAGGTGGGACCGAAGAGCTCGGTGTCGTAGGGTGGGCAAAGGCGCGTAGCGCCGTGCCCACCATCAATCGTCAACGCGGATACACAAGTGGCGGGCACGCTTCCGCCTTCGCTCTTCGAGCTACGGCGGACAAGTCGCTTTGCCGACCCTACAAATCGCGTCAGCTCCCGCTGAACGAATTGTAGCCCTGGTCTTCCCAGTAGCCGCCCTTGTACTCGTTGGTGACTTCCATCGAGACGACATATTTCGGGTTCTTGAAGCCGAGTTTTGTCGGCACGCGGATCTTCATCGGGTAGCCATAGGCGCGCGGCAGGATTTCATTCGCATATTTGAACGTCATCTGGGTCTGCGGATGCAGCGCGCTGCGCATGTCCAGCGGGGAATTGTAGCCGTCCTTGTCGGCGCACTGGAACCACACATATTTCGCACGCGTGTCGGCGCCGATCAGCTTCAGGAAATCGCGGAGCGGCGTGCCAGTCCAGCTTCCGATCGCGCTCCAGCCCTCGACGCAGATGTGGCGGGTGATTTGCGTGACCTGTGGCAGCTGGTGGAGCTCGTCCAGCGTCCAGGATTTCTTGTTGTCGACGAGGCCACGCACCTCGAGCTTCCAGTCCTTCCCATCGACTTCCGGCGCTTCGTCGAGATCGTAATAGGCATTGAATGGGAACGGCTTCGTGATCGCGCTTTCCGGGAAGGTCGGTGCCAGCGCGTCCGGATTGAAGATGAAGGCCTGCACCGCGTCGTTGAACTTTGACGCTTTCTTCAGCAACTCCTCGGCGGAGGAACTATCAACGACGTCGCAGCCGGTGAGCAGTGTCAGCGCGCCGAGGCTCGCACCGCCTGTGATGAAACGGCGGCGGGTCAGGTCCGGCATTACCTTGAGCGAGTCCTTGATGAGCAGACGCTTGTCGACGCCGGGGATCAGGAATGAACGCTTGGCCATGAAAGTTCTCCAGCATCTCTTGTTCTGAGCATGATCTTATCGGAAAACCGGTTCCCACTTTTCCGGATCATGCTTGCTCAGCGGCCGATGATCATGGCGCGCAGGCTCTTCGGCACCAGCAGCGCCAGCGCGACGTGAACCACCAGGAAGGCGCAGATCGCGGCCATGCAAAAGAAGTGGACGTAACGCGCCGTCGGATAGTCACCGAACAGCATCACCAGGTAATAGAGCTGCACGGGTTTCCAGATCGACAGGCCCGACAGCACGATGAGCACGCCGACCACGATGATGCCGGCGTAGAGCAGGCGCTGCACGTAGTTGTAGACGGTGAGATCGTCATGGCCGAGCTTGAAGGTCAGCGCGGCCTTGACGTCGTGCAGCACGCCGGACGGCGTGATCGGCAGCAGTTTCTTGGCGAAGCGGCCGGTGGCAAAGCCCGTGATGAGATAGGCGAGCCCGTTGATCATGAGGATCCACATCGCCGCAAAATGCCAGAGCAGCGCGCCGCCGAGCCAGCCGCCGAGCGTGATGTCGCGGGAGAAGCTGAAGTTGAACAGCGGCGAGGCGTTGTAGATCTGCCAGCCCGACATGATCATCAGGATCACGGCGAACGCATTGATCCAGTGCATCAGCCTCACCCAGGCCGGCTGGATGGTTTTGGCCTTGGTGGCGCTGATCGGAGCGTCGGCTGCGGCTAGGCTCGACATGGTGGTTCCGTCCTCAAGTGTCGCGTGACGATAAATATACGCCAGCGGCTTCGGTTTCGTTACGTCCTGCCGGCTACCGATTTGATATCCGAAAGGTATCGTGGTCACAAAAAAGCGAGCCGGGATCCCCGACTCGCCGTTTCTCGCATCCTGTTCGGGGATGAAACAGGGAGGTGCGGTGTTACGTCGCCGGCGGTGTTACGTCGCCGGCATCAGCACGGTGTCGACCACATGGATGACGCCGTTCGACTGGTTGACGTTGGTGATCGTCACCATCGAGGTGCCGCCCTTGGCATCGACGATCCAGGTCTTGCCGTCCATCTTCTTGACTGTCAGCTCCTCGCCTTCAGCGGTCTTCAGCTTCTTGCCGTCGGTGAGGTCGGAGGCCTCGAGCTTGCCGGGCACGACATGGTAGGTGAGGATCTTGGTCAGGGTTGCCTTGTTCTCGGGCTTGACCAGGGTGTCGACGGTGCCGGCCGGCAGCTTGCCGAAGGCCGCGTTGGTCGGCGCGAACACCGTGAACGGCCCCTTGCCTTCCAGCGTCTGCACGAGGCCGGCGGCCTTCACCGCGGCCACCAGCGTGGTGTGGTCCTTGGAGTTGACGGCGTTCTGGATGATGTTCTTGGAGGGGAACATCGCAGCGCCGCCGACCATCACGGTCTTTTCCTCGGCCCTCACAGGTGCGACGACGGTCGCGGTGATGGCAAGGGCGCTGAAAGCGGCAGCAGCGAGATAGGCAATACGCTTCGACATGGAGAGTCTCCCGATATCTGGATGAAGTCCTGCAACAACGGCACCTAGCGACAGGTGTGAGGCAGGAGCGCCGTCGTTGGGCCGAACTACGGGAGGATTCGGCGAGCGGTTTCGGGGAATAATTTATTGTGATGCGTGAAACTTTGCGTGGGGGTTTCCGTGTGAGGGCGCGACGGGCGCCAAGCACGCCAGTGCCGTAGGCTGGGCAAAGGCGCGCAAGCGCCGTGCCCACCACTTAAGTCCAGATTCGCTGAAAAATGGTGGGCACGCTTCGCTTTGCCCACCCTACGACACTGAGAGTATTGCACGGTCGAGCATCTCAATCCCTGCTGAGCGGCGTCTGGATAAACCCGCGATTGTGGGTCGGGCTGATCAGCACCTCGTTGATGCAGACGCGCGGCGGCATGGAGGCGATGAAGGCGATGGTGCGGCCAAGATCTTCGGACTGAAGCATCCTCGCCTGCTCCTCCTCGCTGGGCACCACCGGGCGCTGTTTCAGAATGGGGGTGGCCACCTCGCCCGGCATCAGGCAGCAGGCGCGCAGGCCGTTGACGCACTCGTCCATGTTGAAGGAATGGGTCAGTGCCAGCACCGCATGTTTGGTCGTGGTGTAGGCCGGCCCCGGCATCTTCGAGACGTGGCGGCCCGCCCAGGACGAGACATTGATGATGCAGCCGTCCTGCTGCTTGCGCATCGGCGGCAGCACCGCGCGCATGCAATAGAGCACGCCGTTGAGGTTGATCTCGACGAGCTTGTCCCAACCCTCCAGTTCCAGGTCGTTCCAGCTTCGCTTGCGAACGTTGACGCCGGCGCTGTTGACCAGGAGGTCGATGCGGCCGTGCCTGGCCAGGATCTGATCGGCCGCCTTCTGGACATCGGCGGCAATGCTGACGTCGAGCGGGATCGCCTCCGCGGCGCCTCCGGCGTTGGTGATTTTGGCGACCACCGCATCCAGCGCGTCCTTGCGCCGCCCGGACACCACCACCGTCCAGCCGTCAGCGGCAAGCGCCTCCGCGCCGGCCTCCCCGATCCCGCTGCCACCGCCCGTGACCCAGGCCGCGCGTTTCCTTTCCTTTGTCATGCAAACTGTCTCCGTTGCTTCATCGGGGCGGTTTTTGCTAATCCAGCCCTCGGTTTTGACCGGCCTTCGCCTTTGAGGAATGTTGCATGAACCAAGCTGCCAACACCAATCTGTTTTCCCGCCTGTTCGATGGCCTGAAGGATCCGACGCGGCTTGCGATCGAGACCCATGACGGCGGCCGCATCACCTATGGCGAGCTGATCGCACGCGCGGGCCAGATGGCGAATGTGCTGGTCGAACGCGGCGTAAAGCCTGGCGACCGTGTCGCGGTGCAGGTGGAAAAATCCGTCGCCAATATCGTGCTGTATCTGGCAACCGTGCGGGCCGGCGCGGTCTATCTGCCGCTCAACACGGCCTATACGCTGAACGAGCTCGACTACTTCATCACCGATGCCGAACCGTCGCTGGTGGTGTGCGATCCCTCCAAGGCCGACGGCATCGCCGCGATCGCCGCTAAGGTGAAGGCCAAGGTCGAGACGCTCGATTCCAGCGGCAATGGCTCGCTGACGGACGCCGCCGCGAAGGCGAAGAGTGAGTTCGCCACCGTGCCGCGCGCGAACGATGACCTTGCGGCGATTCTCTACACGTCGGGCACCACCGGCCGTTCCAAGGGCGCGATGCTGTCCCACGACAATCTCGCCTCGAACTCGCAAACGCTGGTCGACTACTGGCGCTTCACCGACAAGGACGTGCTGATCCACGCGCTGCCGATCTACCACACCCACGGCCTGTTCGTGGCGATCAACGTCACGCTGTTCGCCCGGGCCTCGATGATCTTCCTGCCAAAGCTCGATCCGGACCTGATCATCAAGCTGATGGCGCGCGCCACCGTGCTGATGGGCGTGCCGACGTTCTATACGCGTCTTCTGCAAAACCCCGCGCTGTCGCGCGAGACGACGAAGCACATGCGCCTGTTCATCTCGGGCTCGGCGCCGCTGCTGGCCGACACCCATCGCGAATGGTCGGCGCGAACGGGCCATGCGGTGCTCGAGCGCTACGGCATGACCGAGACCAACATGAATACGTCGAACCCCTATGACGGCGAGCGCGTGCCCGGCGCGGTCGGCTTCCCGCTGCCCGGCGTCTCCGCCCGCGTCACCGATCCCGAGACCGGCAAGGAGCTGCCGCGTGACGAGATCGGCATGATCGAGGTGAAGGGACCGAACGTCTTCAAGGGCTATTGGCGCATGCCGGAGAAGACCAAGTCCGAATTCCGCCCGGACGGCTTCTTCATCACCGGCGATCTCGGCAAGATCGACGCGAAGGGCTACGTCCACATCCTCGGCCGTGGCAAGGATCTCGTGATCTCCGGCGGCTTCAACGTCTATCCGAAGGAAATCGAGAGCGAGATCGACGCCATGCCGGGCGTGATCGAATCCGCCGTGATCGGCGTGCCGCATGCCGATTTCGGCGAGGGCGTCACGGCGGTCCTTGTCTGCAACAAGGGCGCTGAGGTGAGCGAAGCCTCGGTGTTGAAGGCGCTCGACGGCCGGCTCGCAAAGTTCAAGATGCCCAAGCGGGTGTTCGTGGTCGACGAACTGCCGCGCAACACCATGGGCAAGGTGCAGAAGAACGTGCTGCGGGATACGTACAAGGATATTTACGCGAAGAAGTAGGTTGCGGTCTCTAGCCACCACAGACGCTGTCATGCCCCGGCTTGACCGGGGCACCCAGTACGCCTTGGCTTCTCGGTTCAATCACTACCGTCGCTGGAATACCGGATTGCCCGCCTTCGCGGGCAATGACCCTTGAGTGTGGGGCGTGCGCTTTGCCGCGAGCCGTCACTGTCCGCCCACCAAGCTCATCACGAACCGGCTGCCAACGATAAACAGATAACAGCCGAACGCGGCCTCCAGCGTGCGCTTCGACATCGCATGCGCGGCCTTAACGCCGAGCGGTGCGGTGACGAGGCTCATCGGCATCACCAGCACGGCTCCGATCAACGAGACAAAGCCGAGCGCGAACGGGAATTGCAGGGCTGCGACTGACGGAAAACGCGCGGCCGCCGGCCAGCCGGCATAGATGTAGCCGAGCGCGCCGGGGATCGAGATCAGCACCGCCAACGCCGACGACGTTGCGACCGCCTGATGGATCGGGCGGCCATAGAAGGTCATCAGCAGATTGGAGAACAGGCCGCCGCCAATGCCCATCAGGGTCGAGAGGATTCCGACCACGAAGCCGTAGATGCGCATCAGCGGGCCTGTCGGCAGGTCGTCACCGAACTTCCAGGTTTCGCGCGCGAAGATGAGGCGGGCCGCGGCGGAATAAGCGACGGCGACGAAGACGATCTTGAACAGCCGCTCCGGCGCGTAGCGCGCGACCACGCTGCCGGCGATGACGCCGATGACGATCGGCAGCCACCAGACGCGCAGAATCGTCATGTCGACCGCGCCGCGCTTGTAGTGCGCCTGGAACGAGCGGATCGAGGTTGGGATGATCACCGCGAGCGAGGTGCCGACACAGAGCGGCATCCGCACCTCCAGCGGCACGCCGGCAATGCGGAAGCATTCGTAGAACACGGGGACGAGGATCGCCCCGCCGCCGATTCCGAACACGCCAGCGAGAAAGCCCGAGAGCGCACCAACCGCGATGAGCAGCAGCGCCAGCTCGACGATGTCCTGGAGATTGAGACCTGCAATCACGCGAATCGTATCCCGGCACGCCGGCGACGCGCCTCCCGGCCGTGCGCAACTTGTAGGCTATCCTGCTCGCGTGGTCGTCAGCGGGAAGCGACAGGCGCGGAATGCGGGACACGCATATCGGACGCGCCCTGGCGAGGTGTTGGAGGGGAAAACGGGTCAAGCGACGTGCGCAGAGGGCTCTTTCGCGGTTCCCCCGAGGCTGTTTTGATCCCACTTTGCAGTATGAACGGACTGGTTCGCATGACGACGATCCTCTTGCGATTTCAAGTCGGGAGACGAGCGCCAGAAAAACTGGCTACAAATTCACTCCTTCAACATCCCGATCTCGCTCTGGTATACCGAGCCCCTGATCAGTCTTGGTTCGTCGCCGCTCTAAAGCTGAACGACGGTTCGCTTTATGGCGATTTGGTGATTGCGCGGATAGATTCGACTCCGTAAATAGGGCCGACCTTTCGCGATCCCCGCGCGCCCCATGCTGGGCCGCAATAAAACACCAAAGCCGCCCATGACCGCACGGATCGAACGACCGCTTTCACCCCACCTGCAAGTCTACCGCTGGACGCTGACGATGGCGCTGTCCATCGTCCACCGCGCCACCGGTATCGCCCTTTATGTCGGAACCCTGCTGCTGGCCTGGTGGTTGATCGCCGCGGCCTCCGGCCCGGCGGCGTACTCCCATGTGCAGGCCTTTACCGGCAGCATCATCGGACGGCTGATCGTGTTCGGGTACACTTGGGCGCTGATGCACCACATGCTGAGCGGCATCCGGCATTTCGTCTGGGACCTCGGCTATGGCTTCAAGGCCAATGAGCGCGAGGCGCTCACCTGGGGCGCGCTGATCGGCGGCATCACGCTGACTGTCCTGATCTGGATCATTGCCTACGCGATCGGAGGCGGACGATGAGCTCGACCGATACGCCCAAGCGCAGCATGCGCACCCCGCTCGGCCGCGTCCGCAATCTTGGCGCCGCGCATTCCGGCACGTCTGACTTCTGGCGCCAGCGCCTCACCGGCGTCGCCATGACGCTGTTGATGCTGCCCGTGATCGTCGTCGTCATGATGCTGCTCGGCCGCAACCAGGCGGGCGCTGCGCAGATTCTCGGCTCGCTGCCGATCGCGCTGATTCTCCTGCTCTTCATCTTCGCCAGCGCCTGGCACATGAAGATCGGCATGCAGGTCGTGATCGAGGACTACGTCCATAACGAGAAGGTGAAGCTCGTTGCGGTCATGCTCAACAACTTCTTCTCGATCGCGGTGGCGCTCGCTTCGACCTACGCGATTCTCAAGCTGTCATCCGGAGTGTAACCCATGGCTACCGGAACATCGGCCGCCACCACGAATGGCAAGGGCAACGGCGCTCCCGCCACCAACGGAAAAGCCTATCCGATCGAAGACCACACCTATGACGTCGTCGTGGTCGGCGCCGGTGGCGCGGGCCTGCGCGCCGTCGTCGGCTGCAGCGAGGCGGGCCTGCGCACGGCCTGCATCACCAAGGTGTTTCCGACCCGTTCGCACACCGTCGCGGCGCAGGGCGGCATCTCCGCCTCGCTCGGCAACATGCACAAGGACGACTGGCGCTGGCACATGTACGACACCGTGAAGGGGTCGGACTGGCTGGGCGACCAGGACGCGATCGAATACATGGTGCGTCACGCCCCCGAAGCGGTCTACGAGCTCGAGCATTGGGGCGTGCCGTTCTCGCGTACCGAGGATGGCAAGATCTACCAGCGTCCGTTCGGCGGCATGACCACGGAATTCGGCAAGAGCCAGGCGCAGCGCACCTGCGCCGCCGCCGACCGCACCGGTCACGCCATGCTGCACACGATGTATGGCCAGTCGCTGCGCCATGCGGCAGAATTCTTCATCGAGTTCTTCGCCATCGACCTGATCATGGACGACCAGGGCGCCTGCCGCGGCGTGATCGCGCTGAAGCTCGATGACGGCACGCTGCATCGCTTCCGCGCCCAGACCACGATCCTGGCGACCGGCGGCTACGGCCGCGCCTATGCGTCCTGCACCTCGGCCCATACCTGCACCGGCGACGGCGGCGGCATGGTGCTGCGCGCCGGCCTGCCGCTCCAGGACATGGAATTCGTGCAGTTCCACCCGACCGGCATCTACGGGTCGGGCTGTCTCGTCACCGAAGGCGCGCGCGGCGAGGGCGGCTATCTCGTCAACTCCGAGGGCGAGCGCTTCATGGAGCGCTACGCACCGTCGGCCAAGGACCTCGCCTCGCGCGACGTCGTCTCGCGCGCGATGACCATCGAAATCCGCGAGGGGCGCGGCGTCGGCAAGAAGAAGGATCACATCTTCCTGCACCTCGACCATCTCGATCCAAAGGTCCTGCAGGAGCGGCTGCCGGGTATTTCCGAATCGGCAAAGATCTTCGCCAATGTCGACGTGACGCGCGAGCCGATTCCGATCGTGCCGACCGTGCACTACAACATGGGCGGCATCCCGACGAATTATCACGGCGAGGTGCTGACCAAGAAGGACGGCGACGACAACGCCGTGATCCCGGGCCTGATGGCGATCGGCGAGGCGGCCTGCGTCTCCGTGCACGGCGCCAACCGTCTCGGCTCCAACTCGCTGATCGACCTCGTGGTGTTCGGCCGCGCCGCGGCGCTGCGCTGCGCCGAAAAGCTCACCGCCAACGGCAAGCAGCCGGAGCTGCCGGCGGACTCGGCCGAACAGTCGCTCGGCCGCCTCGACCACTACCGCTACGCCTCAGGCGGCACCCCGACCGCGAAGCTGCGCGAGGGCATGCAGCACGTGATGCAGAACAATTGCGCGGTGTTCCGCACCGGCGAGGTGCTGAGCGAAGGCCAGAACCTGATCCAGAAGGTCCACAGCGGCATCACCGACATCGCCGTGTCCGACCGCTCGCTGGTGTGGAACTCGGACCTCGTCGAGACGCTCGAGTTCGACAATCTGATATCGCAGGCAGTGGTGACGATGAACTCGGCCGCCAACCGCACCGAAAGCCGCGGCGCGCATGCGCGCGAGGATTTCTCCGCACGCGACGACAAGAACTGGATGAAGCACACGCTGGCCTGGCTCGACGATGCCGCCAAGGTGACGATCGACTACCGTCCGGTGCACAACTACACCATGACCAACGACGTGCAGTACATCCCGCCGAAGGCGCGCGTGTACTGAGGAAGAACAACAGTAGCTCGTCATTCCGGGGCGATGCGGAGCATCGAGCCCGGAATCTCGAGATTCCGGGGCTGGTCCTTCGGACCATCCCGGAATGACGAAAGGTTAGAGCAATGGTTGAATTCGCACTTCCGAAGAACTCGAAGATATCAGGCGGCAAGACCTGGCCGAAGCCCGCGGGCGCGACTGAGCTTCGCGAATTCCGCGTCTATCGCTGGAATCCGGACGACGGCAAGAATCCGAGCGTCGACACCTATTACGTCGACACCCACGATTGCGGTCCGATGGTGCTGGACGGCCTGATCTGGATCAAGAACCACATCGACCCGTCGCTGACCTTCCGCCGCTCCTGCCGCGAGGGCGTCTGCGGCTCCTGCGCCATGAACATCGACGGCCAGAACACGCTCGCCTGCACCCGTTCGATGCACGACGTGAAGGACGGCGCGGTGAAGATCAACCCGCTGCCGCACCAGCCGGTGGTGAAGGATCTCGTCCCCGACCTCACCAATTTCTACGCGCAATACGCTTCCGTCGAGCCGTGGCTGAAGACGACCTCGCCGACGCCGCAAAAGGAATGGCGCCAGAGCCACGAGGACCGCGAGAAGCTCGATGGCCTCTACGAGTGCATCCTGTGCGCCTGCTGCTCGACCTCCTGCCCAAGCTATTGGTGGAACAGCGAGCGCTATCTCGGCCCCGCCGCCCTGCTCCAGGCGAACCGCTGGGTGTCCGATTCGCGCGATGAGGCAACCGGCGAACGGCTCGACAATCTCGAGGACCCGTTCCGGCTCTATCGCTGCCACACCATCATGAACTGCGCCAAGGCCTGCCCGAAAGGCCTGAACCCCGCAGAGGCGATCGCCGAGCTGAAGCTGAAGCTCGTCGAGCGGCAAGTTTAAGCGAACTTTATGCATCCGCCGCGGTCGCTGGCGCTGCGGCCGCATTGCTACCTAGAGTAGTTTAACATAGGTCTGCTACTGGCGCATCCTTTGCGGGCGGAGTCGAGCCGGCCGCAACCAAAGGTTCCATTCACAAAGCACTTCCTTCCCTGCGGGAAATTCAAGTAAACTTCGCTTCGGGTCAGGAGCGACTGTGCAGGGCGCGCAACGCAATTCGTTGAAACTGCTACAGTGGATGATGGCGGCATCCCTGGCGCTGCCGATTGCGCTGTTCATCATCGCCTCGGCGATCTCCTATAATTCGACCAACGACATCGCCGACCGCGAGATCGAGCGTACGCTCGAAGTCGCCCACGAGCATGCGCTCAAGGTGTTCGAGACCATCGACCGCAGCCTCGCCGAGCTCAACGAGGTCGTGCGCGGCCTTTCGGACGAGGCGATCCGGTCGCGCGAGGCGGTGCTGCATCTGCGCCTGAAGCGGCTGACCGATTCGCTGCCGCAGCTCAAATCCGCCTGGATCTTCGATGCGCAGGGCCACGCGCTGGTCAACAGCCTGTTGTCGCCGGCGCCGCAGCTCAGCTTCGCGGACCGGGATTATTTCAACGCGCATGTCGACCAGAACATCGGCACCTTCATCGGCACACCGCTGACGCCGCGCCAACCCTACCAGGGCGCCCGCTTCTTCGGCGTGAGCCGCCGCCGCGAATCCGACGACGGCAGCTTCATCGGCGTGATCCAGGCCTCGGTATTTCCCGAATATTTCGAGAGCTTTTATGCGCGCATCGGCAGCGATCCCGGCAGCTTCTTCGCGATGGGGCGGACCGATGGCGTCCTGCTGGCGCATTATCCGCACCTCGACCACGACGTCCGGCTCGATCCCGGCGGGCCGGTCGGCCGCAAAATCGCGCTGAGCCCCGAGCACGGGCTCATGACCATCGCCTGGCCCGCCGACGGCATCGAGCGTCGCATCGGCTACAAGCGCGTCGCCGAATATCCGATCTATGTCAGCGCGGGGCTCGAGACCGCGGCGATCCGTTCGCGCTGGCTCGCCACCATGGGCCAGCACCTGATCTTCGGCCTGCCGGCCACGGCCCTGCTGTTCTTCATCCTCGCGCTGGCATTCCGGCGCACCCAGAACCTCCAGGCCGAAGCGGCACGGCGGCGCGACGCCGAGGAGGCACTCAAGCACAGCCAGCGCCTCGAGGCACTCGGACAGCTCACCGGCGGCGTGGCGCACGACTTCAACAACCTGCTGACCGTGATCCGCGCCTCCATCGACCTATTGAACCGGCCGCAATTGTCCGAGGAGCGGAGACAGCGCTACATCAACGCCATCACAGACGCTGTCGCGCGCGCAGCGAAACTGACCTCGCAGCTCCTGGCCTTCGCGCGGCGACAGACGCTGAAGCCCGAGGTATTCGACGTCGGCGCACGCGTGCAGTCGTTGCGCGACATGATCGCCACGCTGATCGGGCCGGCCATCGAGATCGTGATCCGGCTGCCGGCGGGGTCCTTTCTCGTCAACGCCGATGCCGGCCAGTTCGAGACGGCACTGTTCAACATGGCGGTCAATGCGCGCGATGCGATGCAGGGCCGCGGCAGGATCACGTTCGCGGTGGAGGCCGCGACGGCCGTTCCCGACAGCCTGGCACATCTCGTCGGCAGCCACGGCTTCGTCACCGTCACGGTCACCGATACCGGGTCCGGCATTCCCGCAGGCCAGCTCGGCCGCATCTTCGAGCCGTTCTTCACGACCAAGCAGGTCGGCCACGGCACCGGGCTCGGCCTGTCGCAGGTGTTCGGCTTCGTCAAGCAATCCGGCGGCGAGGTGACGGTTGCGAGCGAGGTCGGCCGCGGCAGCGCCTTCACGCTCTACCTGCCGCGCGTGCCCGCCGAGGTGCTGCCGCAGCGGCAGGCGCCCGACACCGCGCCCGCAATTGCCGGCAGCGGCATGTCGGTGCTGGTCGTCGAGGACAATATCGAGGTGGCCAATTTCGCCGCCGACGGGCTCACCGAGCTCGGTTACAGCGTCACGCTGGTCGACAATGCCAGCGATGCGCTCGCCGAGCTGACCGTGGACACTGATCGCTTCGACGTGATGTTCTCCGACGTGGTGATGCCCGGCATGACCGGGCTCGATCTCGCGCACGCGATCCGCGACCGTGGCATCGACGTGCCCATCGTGCTCACCAGCGGCTACAGCCACGTACTGGCGCAGGACGGCAGTTTCGGCTTCGAGCTGCTGCAAAAGCCCTATTCGATCGAGGCGCTGTCACGCGTGCTGTACAAGGCCGCACGGCTGCGCCGTGTGCGGGATGGGGCGGCAGAATAAGGCAGCGCAACCGGAACAACGAGGAACCGTTTGATTTTCCCTCGCGTTGTTCCGGATGCAGAAGCCGGCCGCTGAGCGCGAAAAGGGCAAGACGCCACCCATTGTCGAGATCGCTGGCGAGAGCGGCGTCGAGGTCGCCCCGCCGCCTCCGGAGCTTCTCGAATCCGACGCGGATTTATCACCTGAGGAGGCCGAGGAGGCGCGCAAGGAATATCTGCTGGCGCGCTTCTGGATCAGTGCCAGGGGATTTTGGGGACAAAATGGCGATCGGCTGGCGTGGCCTTTCTCCATCGGCCTGGTGGTCCTGATCGTCGCCACCGTGGGCTGTCAGTACGGCATCAATGTCTGGAATCGCGCGATCTTCGATGCGATCGAGCAACGCAACGCCGCCACCGTCTTCCATTTGACGGCCGTGTTCTTTCCGCTCGCGTTCGGCAGCATCGCGCTTAGCGTGGCTCAGGTGTTCGCGCGCATGCGCATCCAGCGCCGCTGGCGCGGCTGGCTCACCGCAAGCGTGCTGACGCGATGGCTCGCGAACGGCCGCTACTATCAGCTCAATCTCGTCAGCGGCGACCACGATAATCCCGAATACCGGATCGCCGAGGATTTGCGGATCGCAACGGATTCGCCGGTCGACTTCCTCGCCGGCGTCACCTCGGCGTCGTTGTCTGCCGCGACCTTCATCGTCGTGCTCTGGACCATCGGCGGCGCGCTCACCGTCACGCTCGGTGGATCATCGTTCACCATTCCCGGCTTCCTGGTCGTCGCCGCGATTCTCTACGCGGCGATCGCATCCAGCTCGATCCTGGTGATCGGCCGGCGCTTCGTGCAGGTCTCCGAGAACAAGAACCAGGCGGAAGCCGACTTCCGTTATACTCTCACGCGCGTGCGCGAGAACGGCGAGAGCATCGCCCTGCTCGGTGGCGAGGACGAGGAGCGCGAGGGCATCGACCGCAACTTCACCAACGTGCTCCAGCAATGGGCGCGACTCGCCGGCCAGCATATGCGCACGACGCTGGTGTCGCAGGGCTCGAGCCTCGTTGCTCCCGTGGTCCCTCTCTTGCTCTGCGCACCGAAATTCCTCGATGGCAGCATGACGCTCGGACAGGTGATGCAGGCGACTTCCGCCTTCACCATCGTGCAGAGCGCCTTCGGGTGGCTGGTCGACAACTATCCGCGGCTCGCCGACTGGAACGCCTGCGCGCGCCGCATCGCCTCGCTGATGATGTCGCTCGATGGTCTCGAGCGCGCGGAGCAAGGCGACGGTCTCGGCCGCATCAGGCGTGGCGAAACCGGGAATGAGGCGATGCTCGAATTGCGCGACCTTTCCGTCACTCTCGACGACGGCACCGCGGTGGTCGGTGAAACCGAGGTGGTCATCGAGCCCGGCGAGCGCCTGCTGGTGGCCGGTGAATCCGGCACCGGAAAGAGCACTCTGGTGCGCGCGATCGCTGGCCTGTGGCCATGGGGTGGTGGCAGCGTCAACCTCCACCCCGACCGACGGCTTTTCATGCTGCCGCAGCGTCCCTATGTGCCGACCGGAACCCTGCGTCGCGCCGTCGCCTATCCCGGCGCCGCCGAAGACTGGACGGTCGATGAGATCTGCGCGGCCCTGCGCAAGGTCGGCCTCGATCATCTCAAGGAGAAGATCGAGGAAGAGGGCCCGTGGGACCAGACGCTCTCGGGCGGTGAGAAGCAGCGTCTCGCCTTCGCGCGCCTCCTGCTGCACAGCCCGGACATCGTGGTGCTGGACGAGGCGACCTCGGCGCTCGACGAAAAGAGCCAGGACAGGATGATGAAGATGATCACGGACGAATTGCCGAAGGCGACCATCGTCAGCGTGGCGCATCGCGCCGAGCTCGAGGCCTTTCATAGCCGCAAGATCGTGCTGGAGCGGCACAAGGGCGGCGCCAGGCTCGTGAGCGACGTCGACCTCGTTCCACGCAAGGGCCGGCGACGGCTGCTCGGCCGTTTCCTGCGTCAGCGCAAGGCAACACCGAAAAAGGCGGTCTGAGCGACATTGGAGTTGCTGGCAAAACCGGCTATGCATGCGCCGCTTGCTACGAGGACTTTTGCTTGACGCCCGATACCGACCCCACGTCCGCGCCATTCGGCGCGTTCGCGCCGAATGCGGCGCAGGCTGCGATCATCTCGCTTGCGCACCGCTCCGGACTGAAGCGCGGCGCATTCCGCCCGTGGCTGTCGCGGCTGGTCGATTTGCTGCGCGCAGGTCCGGTCGACGTGCAATATCAGGGCGCCTCGTTCCGCTTGCATCATCAGGCGAGCGCGACCGAGCGCGGCGCGCTGTTCAACCCCGACTATAATCTCGACGAGCTCGACTTCCTGCGCCAGCACACGCCGGCCGGCGGCGTATTCGTCGACGTAGGCGCCAATGTCGGCACATTTGCGCTGGTGATGGCGCGCCATGTCGGCGCGATAGGCAAGGTCATCGCGATCGAGCCGCACCCGGTGACCTTCGCGCGGCTGTCGTTCAACAACGCGGCTTCGGGGTCGAGCCAGGTCCGCCTCGTGCAGGCCGCGGCGGGCGATGCCGACGGCGAGCTGATGATCGAGACCGACGGCGACAATCTCGGCGCCAGCCATGTCGTGACCGGCACGGCGACGGCAAAGGCCATCAAAGTGCCGTCGTTACGGCTGATACGCATCCTCGACGAGGCCGGCGTCACGAAAGTCGATACCCTCAAGATCGACGTCGAGGGCTTCGAAGACCGCGTGCTGATCGGTTTCTTCCGCGATGCGCCGCAAGCGCTATGGCCCCGCGCCGTCGTGATCGAGCATCTGTCACAAAACGAATGGCGCGAGGATTGTATTGCAGACATGGTCGCGCGCGGATTTGCGATCACGCGCAGGACGCGCAGCAACACCTTCCTGTCGCGCTGACGACAACCAGCAACGGAGATTCCGATGATCGATCACATGGGTTTTCCGGTTTCCGACTATGAGCGCGCCAAGGCGTTCTATGCCAAGGCGCTGGCGCCGCTCGGCTACAGCCTGATCATGGAGGTCACGCAGGAGCAGACCGGCCACGATCCCGCCGCGGGCTTTGGCGCCGACGGCAAGCCGGACTTCTGGATCGGCGGCGAAGGCGCGTTGAACAAGCCGGTCCATGTCGCGATTCTCGCAAAAGACCGCACCACGGTGGATGCCTTCTACAAGGCGGCGATTGCGGCCGGCGGGCGCGACAACGGGCCGCCCGGCATTCGCGCACATTATCATCCGACTTACTACGGGGCGTTCGTGCTCGATCCAGATGGTCACAACATCGAAGCCGTCTGTCACGCGCTCGAATAAGCCTGTTCCATCGCCACCATGCGCGGGAACATCGACGCATTGGCAACGTTATCGTCTTTCGAGCAACGACATGTCGATGATGGATGATGCCGATCGAACCCCCGGAGATTCCGCCGGCAACACCGGGCACACCGAGTGAGCCGCCACCAGGAATTCCGCCGGGCAATCCGCAGCCCGATATCACGCCGCCGGTGCGCGAGCCCGGCGAATCACCACGCCCCGATGAATTGCCCGGGCGTGTCCCGGAGGAGATTCCGCCGCGCGGACCGAACGGACCGCGCACGCCGAATCCCGCGACGGATGCGAATTTGTCGCACCGTCACATCTGAGGCGATTGCAAGATGGGCCTGAATGCGCAATGAACGTCGATGTTCTGAAGTGATTTGCATGCAGAAATAAATCGAGACGCGGCTGCTTCGCACGCCACAATCCGGCCTAATGCGTATCCGTTGATCGCAACACTGACTCTCCAAACTCTACAAGAACCTTCCCTAGGATCTCACCACATGACTCAATTTCGCTTCGTGCTGCTTGCCACGACGGCTCTGACCGCGATGCCATTCGCAAGCTCCGCATCGCACGAGCAAAGCGCACCCATCGTGATCGCGCAGGCGCAGGGCGAAGTCGGCCCTGACGGAAAACCGAAGCAGCCATCCCGGGAGCAGCCAAAGGCGCCGGGACAACAACCGCCGGCCGCCCGCCCCACACCGGCCCCGCCGCCTCCGCCGGCAGCCCCTGCGCGTCCCACTGCGCCGCCGCCGACCGCAGCTCCGCCGCACGCACCGTCTCCGACACCGCCGCCTCCCGCGCCGGCCCGGCCGACGCCTCCACCACCACCGCCACCGGCTGCGGCTCCGAAGCAGCCGTCACCGCCTCCGGCGGCGGCCCCGCAGCAGCATGCGCCGACACCGCCGCCTCCGGCCACGGCGCCCTCGCGCGTGGCGCCGACGCCAACACCGCCGCCTTCGGCCGCGCCCTCGCGCGTTGCCCCGACACCGACGCCTCCGCCGCCAGCGGTTGCGCCTCCAGCCCGCGTCGCTCCGACGCCAGCACCTGCTCCGACGCCAGCACCGGCAGCGCCAACGACTCGCGCCACGCCGACACCTGCACCAACTGCGACGCCCGCACCTGCTGCACCGGCGGCACCAACGACTCGTGCCACGCCAACGCCTGCGCCGACTGCGACGCCAGCGCCGGGTGGTACGCCGACCCCGCCACCATCCGGGCGTCCGGGCCCGGCACCGACGCCTGCACCGGGTGTCGCGCCAGCACCGACCGCAACACCCGCTCCCGGCGGAGCCACGCCGCCAACCGGCCGCCAGGGCGCAACACCGCCAGCCGGCACACCGCCTGCGCCGCAGGCGGGCGCCCCGGCCCGGCCCACGCCTCCCGCCGGCGCCGCGGCGCCGACTGTCGTCCCTGGCACGGCAGCCGCAACGCCGCCGCCCAACAGGGCGCAATACGCTCCGCCGACGGTTGCGCCGGCCTTCCGGGCCGCGCCTACGGTCGCAGCACCGCTGCCGCCACCGCCGCGCCCCCCACAGCGTGACCTGACGCCGCTCGCGATCGGCGCAGGCGTGGTGGCCGGTGCCGTGATCGGCGCGACCATCGCCGACTACCGCAACCAGCGGCAGGAGATCGTCGAAGGCGGTCGCACCGTCTACACCGAGCCGGACCGCATCATCATCCGCGATCCAGGCGGGCAGGCCTACGTCCGCGGCAACGATCTCTATCGCTTCCGCTATGGCGCCCGCGACATCCGCAGCGAGACGATCGGCGGCGAGACCCGCACCGTCGTGATCCGTCCCGACGGCAGCGAGGTCATCACCGTGGTCGGTCCGGACGGCCAGTTGCTGCGGCGAATCCGCAGGGACCCCGGCGGGCGCGAGATCGTCATCATCGACAACAGCTACCGCGATCCGCGGTCGGTCGGCGGCTTCTATGTCGACGTGCCGCCGCCGGTGGTCAACATTCCCTACGATCGCTACATCGTCGACGCCCAGGAGGCGTCGCCGGACGTGATCTACGAGACCATGGAGGCACCGCCGGTGCAGCGGATCGATCGGCGCTACTCGCTCGACGAGATCCGTTACAGCCCGAATGTTCGCATGCAGATGCCGAGCATCGACGTCAACACGATCAACTTCGAAACGGGATCGTGGACCATCCCGCCGGACCAGGCTGCAAGGCTGCAAGTGATCGCCGACGGCCTCAACCGGGCGATCCAGCGCAACCCGCGCGAGGTGTTCCTGATCGAGGGACACACCGACGCGGTCGGCAACGACGTCGACAATCTGTCATTGTCGGACCGCCGTGCGCAGGCCGCGGCCGAATTGCTGACGCAGCAGTTCGGTGTGCCGGCGGAGAACCTGACGTCGCAGGGCTACGGCGAGCAGTATCTGAAGGAGCAGACGGACGGACCGAGCCGGATCAACCGGCGTGTCACCATCCGTCGCATCACCCCGCTGCTCAATGGCGGTCAGGCCTCGCTGCCACCGCCGCCGCCCGGCACCGCGCCGCCGCGGTGAGGCGAAGCGTACAAATGGCGAAATGGCCGGGAGCGATCCCGGCCATTTTTGTTTGCTCTCGCGTAGGGTGGGCAGAGGCGCGCTCTTCGCGTGCCGTGCCCCCCACTTCTGTTTACAATCGGGGCAAGATGGTGGGCACGCTTCGCTTTGCCCACCCTACGGGAGCATCACCCCTTGTCGCTCTCGAGCCTGAAGATCTGCGAGCCTTCGCCGCCCGACAGCAAGCCGTTCTCGGTGTAGAGCTTGAGCTTGGTGCGGGTGTCGGCGATGTCGAGGTTGCGCATGGTAAGCTGGCCGATGCGGTCGGCCGGCGTGAACGCGGCGTCCTCGACCTTCTCCATGCTCAGCCGCTCCGGCGCATAGGTCAGGTTGGGGCTCTCGGTGTTGAGGATTGAATAGTCGTTGCCACGACGCAGCTCCAGCGTCACCTCGCCGGTGACGGCGCGCGCGACCCAGCGCTGCGCGGTCTCGCGCAGCATCAGCGCCTGCGAATCGAACCAGCGGCCCTGATAGAGCAGACGGCCGAGGCGCAGGCCGCTGACGCGGTATTGCTCGATGGTGTCCTCGTTATGGATGCCGGTGACGAGGCGCTCATAGGCAATGTGCAAGAGCGCCATGCCCGGCGCCTCATAGACGCCGCGGCTCTTGGCCTCGATGATGCGGTTCTCGATCTGATCGCTCATGCCGAGGCCATGGCGGCCGCCGATCGCATTGGCTTCGAGGAACAGCGCGACGGGATCGGCGAAGGTCTGGCCGTTGAGCGCCGTGGGCTGGCCCTCCTCGAAACGCACGACGACCTTCTCGGCCTTGACGGCGCAATCGTCGCGCCAGAACGGCACGCCCATGATGGGATTGACGATCTTGATGCCGCTGTCGAGGCTTTCGAGATCCTTCGCCTCGTGTGTGGCGCCGAGCAGATTGCTGTCGGTCGAGTACGCCTTCTCCGCGCTCATCTTGTACGCAAAACCCTGGGCGGTCATGAACGCCGACATTTCGGCGCGGCCACCAAGCTCGTCGATGAACTGCTGGTCGAGCCAGGGCTTGTAGATGCGCAGGCTCGGATTGGTCAAAAGGCCGTAGCGATAGAAGCGCTCGATGTCGTTGCCCTTGAAGGTCGAGCCGTCGCCCCAGATGTTGACGCCATCTTCCTTCATTGCAGCAACCAGCATCGTGCCGGTCACGGCGCGCCCGAGCGGCGTGGTGTTGAAATAGGTGATGCCGCCGGTCGAGATGTGGAAGGCGCCAGACTGGATCGCGGCGATGCCTTCGTGGACGAGCTGCGTGCGGCAATCGACCAGCCGCGCCTTCTCCGCGCCGAACTCCATCGCCTTGCGCGGGATCTCGTTGTAGTCGGCCTCGTCCGGCTGGCCGAGATTGGCGGTATAGGCGTAGCAGCGCGCGCCCTTCTGCTTCATCCACAGCAGCGCTGCGCTGGTGTCGAGACCGCCGGAGAAAGCGATGCCGACTTTTTCCCCCTTGGGCAGGCTCTTCAGAATCGTAGTCATGGCGCTTCCAATCGGATCTTAAGGGGCTGATGTCGTCTTCGGTTTGGACTTGCGCGATTATCAAATTTCGCGCGCATGGGCACGCCTTTAATGGCTCACATCGACGCCGCCGGGCCGGTTTTGCGGCCGAACAGGCGCAACCGGAGCCGATAGGCCGGCCAGGCCAAGCGGGTCAGGGCGGCATCGACCGCCTCGTCGGAAAACCGTGTCCGCGGCCAGCGGTAGATCAGGGCGTAGGCGAGCCAGATCACGACGAAGGTGACCAGGCCCGCGATCGAGACGTCGGTGAAGAAGTGCCCGCCGAATGCCATGCGCAGGCCGCTGGTGACGGTACCGAACACGACGGCCGCGGCATAAGCGAGCGGCCGCCAGGGCGGCGGCGCCAACGCCGCCGGCGCCAGCGTCCAGAACGCGGTCGCGCCCTCGCCGGAGAAGAACGAGCAGTTGCGTCCGCAGCCGCCGCGCGGATCCCACCACGGCACGAATGGCAGATCGCCGGCGAACTCGGTCACGACCACCGGGCGCGGCCGTCCCCAATAGGACTTGAAGGCGAGATTGGTGAGGATGCCGGCCGACAGCGTCAGCGTCACCAGAAGGAAGACGACCGTTCGTCCCGAGACCATCAGCGGCCGGTCGGGCCTGATCAGCTTGACCACCAGCGCCACGATCGAGGGAGCTGCGAACGCCCAGGCGATCCACATCGCGGCATCGCGCGCGAAGCTCGCCCAGCCATTCAGCTTGAGCGGAAACGTCTTCGTCTCGGGATCGAAGAACAGCGCGGCGAGCTTGAGATCGAGCTCGGGAAAGACGCCGAAGACGACGCCGATCACGAGCCACAGCGCCAGCGCGATGAAGAGTCCGGTCCGGTTCATGGCGCGCGGTTTAGCCGAGCGGAGAGTGGATGAAAACCCCGCCGCAGCTCATTCCGGCCGCGAGGCGGCGGGCAGCGGCGGGGGCGGCTTGCGCGGGGCCGGCGGATGGCGCCAGGCACCGGCGTTGCGACCGGCGATCATCCAGTAGACGACGCCGGCAACGATGCCAGCTCCAGTCATGATTTCCAGGTGGCGGCGAACGATGCCCTCGAATTGCAGCGTCTCGGGATGAAAGGGAATGAGGCCGAGATAGCAGGCAAGCCCGACGAGCCCGCCGCCGACCGCGTAGGCGAGCGCGCTGCGGATATAGAAGGCCTCGGTGATCGCGACAATGACCATCGCCGGCAACAGCGCAAAGCCGGAGACGAAGATGAAGCCAAAGCCGAGCAGGATGTCGATCGTGCCCTCATCGACGGGACCTGCGCCGAGATCGGAGAATTCCGGAAACAGCAGCGCAGCCACGACGATCATGCCGCCGACCAGGCATGAGACCAGAAAACCGATGAAGATCACGACGAGGCGTCCGATCAATGCCATCGGTCGAATCCATCATCATTGAGCGTGAACAGCACCACATCCCCCGCCGTCATGCCCAACCCCGCCTGTGGCCATGACGGATGTTGATGGCCGCTTCATGTCAATCGGTCATCGCCATCGCGCGCAGCGCCTGACGCTCGCGGGCGGAGAGCTTTTCCGTCTCCGACTTGAGCTGGCCGCAGGCGGCGAGGATGTCGCGGCCGCGCGGCGTACGCACCGGCGAGGAATAGCCTGCGTTGAAGATATATTCGGAGAATTTTTCGATCTGGTCCCAGTCCGAGCATTCATAGGCCGTGCCGGGCCAGGGATTGAACGGGATCAGGTTGATCTTGGCCGGGATGCCCTTGAGCAGCTTCACAAGGAGCCTGGCGTCGTCGAGGGAATCGTTGACGCCCTTGAGCATCACATATTCGAAGGTGATGCGGCGCGCATTCGAGGCGCCAGGATAATCGCGGCAGGCCTGCAACAATTCCGCGATCGGATATTTGCGATTGAGCGGTACGAGCTCGTTGCGGAGTTCGTCGCGCACCGCATGCAGCGAGATCGCGAGCATGACGCCGATCTCGTCGCCGGCGCGCACGATGTTCGGCACCACGCCCGAGGTCGACAGCGTGATGCGGCGGCGGGAGATGCCGATGCCCTCATTGTCTCCGACGATGAGCAGCGCATCGCGCACCGCGTCGAAATTGTAGAGCGGCTCGCCCATGCCCATCATCACGATGTTGGTGACGAGGCGCGTGCCGTTCTCGCGATCGGCCCAATCATTCAGGCGATCGCGCGCCACCATCACCTGCCCGACGATCTCGCCGGCGGTGAGGTTGCGCACCAGCCGCTGCGTGCCGGTGTGGCAGAACGCGCAATTCAAGGTGCAGCCGACCTGCGAGGAGACACACAGCGTGCCGCGATCGGTCTCGGGGATGTAGACGCACTCGACCTCGTGCGCCCTCTCGACATTGTCGCCGCTCGGCAGGCGCAACAGCCATTTGCGGGTGCCGTCGCTGGAGATCTGCTCGGCCACGACTTCGGGCCGATCGACGGTGAAGTGCTTTGCGAGCTCGGCGCGGATGTCCTTCGAGATCGAGGTCATCTCGTCGAAACTCTTGGCGCCGCGGAAATAGATCCAGTGCCACAATTGCTGCACGCGCATCTTGCGCTGCGCGGGCGCAACACCGATCTCGCCGAGGCGTTCGGCCAGCTCGCTGCGCGACAGGCCAATGAACGAGGGCCTCGCCGGCGGCACATAGGTTTCGAGCGGAGTCTTCTCCAAGGGTAGCCCGGCTGCGGCAACGGTATTGGTCAATTGAACGCTCATCGTGGTTCTGGCTTGAGAAAACTCGCCCCCCTCTTCCTGAGGAGCGTGCCTTGCACGCGTCTCGAGGGATGAAGGCCCGGATCAAGCACCTCGGCCCCGCGGTTCGAGACGGCGCTTGTGCGCCTCCTCACCGTGAGGGGAAACAGTGTTCAAATAGGCGTTCGAAAGTCCCCAAACAACGCCAAAATAGCTCGAAACCGCGCTACCGCTTGCAGTCCTGCGCTATACGATCAAGGGCCTGCGCGAGGCCCTTGAGCGAGAAGGTGTCGGAGGTCTCGGTCCCCTTGGCCGAGACGCCCTTGACCACGAGATCGGCGGATTTGCGCATGGCCTCGACCATCCGCTCCTCCTCTGCCGCGTTCTTGATCCAGAGGCCGTCGCCTTGCGTATACATCGCGTAGGACGCGCCCCCGACCTCGAGCGTCGATTCCGAGCCCGGCTTCAGCGCGTAGCCGATCATGACCGAGACTTCGTTGCTGACCTTCTCCGACGGCCGGGTCGAGACGAAGGCGTAGGCCGGATCGCGCGGGCGGTTCGGCGGATTGGTCTTCGATGACGAGGGTTTTGCCAGCGCAAAACAGACTTTCTTGCCGTTTGGCGTCGCCGCATAGGCACCCCAGGTGCCGAACTGGCCGATCAGGGTCGGTTCCGCGCCCCCTGCAATGGCCGGGGGCGGCGTCACCGGCTTGCTCTCGGGCTTTGCGGCCGTCTTGGCAGCCGCGGCCGGCTTAGCCGCTGTTTTGGGCGCCGCTTGCGCCGGTTGCGCGGTTTGCGCGGTTTGCGCGCGCGCAAGATCGGCCGTCCCGCACGCCACCACGCCAGTCATCAAGGATAAAAGGAGCACCCGCCACATTCTGGAGTGGTTCCCTCAATATTGTGACTGGAAGATGGCCCGGTCGGACTTTGTCCCACGGCCAAAATAACCGGTAAGCGCCTGATTCGGAACGAGGTTACAGGGAAGAAAGTCCTAGCCGATGGTCTAACTCTTGGACCTTGCGGCGTGCTGCGCGGCCCATTGCGCCTCGGTCCAGCCGAGCAGGTCCTCGGCGCCGGAACTGCGCAGATGGGCGCCGCCGTCGATCACCACCATTTCGCCATTGATGTAGCCGGCGCGGTCCGACACCAGAAAGCTGGCGAGATCGGCGAGCTCGGCATGCTCCCCGGTGCGGCCCAGCGGATTGCGCGACGTCCAGCCCTCATCGCGGCCCGCCGGGCGCAGCTGGCCGGAGGCGCCGGTTGTCGGGAACGGTCCCGGTGCAATCGCCACGGTGCGGATGCCCTTCGGGCCCCATTCCACGGCGAGGCTCCTGGTCATCGCAAGCACAGCCGACTTCGCCATCGCGGAAGGCACGGTGAAGGCGCGGCCGGTGATGGTCGAGGTCGAGAGGATGGAGAGCACCACGCCCCTGTGTGCGCCTTCGATCCAGCGGCGGCCCGCCGCAAGCGTGCAATACATCGCGCCGTGCAACGTCGGCGCCAGGATCGCGTCCGCCGCACGGAACGAGAGACGCTCGCTCTGCGCGATGAAGGTCGCGGCCGCATTGTTGACGAGGATATCGAGCGGCGCCTCGCGCCAGGTCTGATCCATCAGACAATCGACCGCGGCACCGTCGCGGATATCGCAGACGATGGTCGTGACCTTGCCGCCGATCTCGTTTCGCATCTCGCTGGCCGCAGCCTCGAGGCGATCGAGCTTGCGGCCGCAGATCACGAGCTCGGCGCCGAGCGTGAGGAAGCGACGCGCCATCGCAGCACCGAGTCCGGAGCCGCCGCCGGTGACCAGGATGCGCTTGTCGCTGAGCAGGCCCGTTTCAAACATCGTTTGAATCCTCCGCGCTGTATTGTGGCCCGGCTTCAAATCCGGCAAAAACGAGCCCAACAATAATTCCGATCTCGAAACGCCAACATGTCTACGAACGTGTGTCTCAAGAAGGTGTCGCCATGAAAGCCATCCTCTGCTCGCAATATTGCCAACCCGACGATCTCGTCCTGGCCGATGTGCCGGATCCGGTGGCAGGGCCCGGCGAAGCCGTGATCGCGATCAAGGCGGCGGCGTTGAATTTCTTCGACATCCTGATGATCCAGGGCAAGTACCAGATCAAGCCACCGTTCCCGTTCTCGCCGGCCGCCGAGGTCGCCGGCGTGATCGAGAGCATCGGCTCCGGCGTGACCGATCTGAAAGTGGGCGATCGCGTGGTGGCCTCCTGCGGCCATAACGGCGCGCGCGAGAAGATCGCGCTGCCGGCCGCTTCGATCGTGAAGATTCCGGACAATCTCGATTATGACCGCGCGGCCGGCATCATCATCATCTACGGCACCGCGCTGCATGCGCTTGAGGATCGCGCGAGCCCGAAGCCGGGCGAGACGCTCGCGGTGCTCGGCGCAGCCGGCGGCACCGGCTTGGCGGCCTGCGAGCTCGGCAAGCTGATGGGGCTGAAGGTGATCGCCTGCGCCTCGTCGGACGAGAAGCTCGCCTTTGCGAAAGCGCACGGCGCGGAGCTGACGCTCAATTACGGCAAGGAAGATCTGAAGGAAGGACTGCGCAAGCTCACCGACGGCAAGGGCGTCGACGTCATCTTCGATCCCGTGGGCGGTGCTTACGCGGAAGCCGCGCTGCGCGCGATCGCGTGGGAAGGCCGCTTCCTGGTGATCGGCTTTGCCGCCGGCGACATTCCAAAGATGCCGCTCAATCTCGCGCTGCTGAAGGGTTGCGATATCCGCGGCGTGTTCTGGGGCGCATGGACGCGGCTCAATCCAGCGAAGAACCGTGCCAATCTGGAGAAGCTCGTGAAGTGGACGGCGGAAGGCAAGATCTCGTCCCACGTCGACCGCACCTTCCCCCTGGCGCAGACCGCGGATGCGCTGAAAGTGCTGGCCGGCCGTCAGGCGATGGGCAAGGTGATCCTGCATCCCTGACGTCGCGCGGCTGTTGCCAAACGTTGCTGAGCCTGGCTGCCGTGAGGCGTTAGACGTATACGGAGAAGCCGCGGCGCACTGGATTCCCGGCTTGTCGCCTACGCCGAAGCTTCGGCGAGCCAAGACCTCACGCCCCGGCGAAGCCGGGTCGCGGTGAATGACACTGCAGAACGTGACGAAGCCAACGTGCCACTCTCACACAGCGAATCACCGGATTTAAGGTTAAGGTTCCCTCAACCACTGCGATTAAAATTGCGGTGTGCTCCCCGCTGTTGCCTCAATCAAACCTAAATCTTTCCTGATTCGCACAAACGGTGGTCGTCTTTTGGGCTGAATCGGACGGCGATTTACCGGTTCCAGTGGCGGGGGCTTCTGGACAACCATAAGAAGACTATACCCGGGATGCCCCCAGCGCGTTGCGTTCAGTATTCGGGGAGCATTACACCATGGAGACGACGGCCTACCGTCTGTCCAACACGTCTCGAGCGTTCGACGTCGAGCAAGTGGCGACCGATCCGAACGCCATGCCCTATCATCTGGCACAGGCTGACCGGACCGAGCTTTCGCCGCACGATCCGATCCCGCTGTTTCTGTCCGATCCGCAGGGCACGCCGGATCCACGAGAGTTTACGCCCCGCCGGGTGCGGCGCATTGGCCTCGCAACGCAGATCGTGGCCAGCGTGCTGGCCGCATCCGCGATCGCCGTGCTGGTCGTGCTGTTTCAATCCGACGTCAGCCGCCTGTATGCAGTCTATGCCACGGCCTGGATCGGGAGCGTGTCGGCGGAGCAGCCGACCACACCTCCGGTCCCGGTCGCACGCCAGGCTCCGCTAAAGGACCCGGCCCGGGTGTCGAACCCGATGCAACTCGCGAGCGCAGAAACCCGCGAGGCGATCGCGCCGTCGACGCCGAGCCGCGAGGCGATCGCGACCGCCTACCAGAACGCGCTGCAAGCGCAGACGCCGACACAGGCACCGACACAGACCGCCGCCGCACCCGCCGCGTCGGTCGCGCCACCGCCCGCACCGCCGGCGCCACCTCAGCCCGTCAAAACGCTCGACGCCGATACGCTGGCCGGGCTGATGACGCGCGCCAAGAGCCTGATGGCGATCGGCGATATCGCCGCCGCCCGGCTGCTGCTCGAGCGCGCGGCGAATGCGCAGGACCCGACAGCGGCGTTCGTTCTGGCGCAGACTTTTGACCCAGCCGTGCTCGGCACCAAGGATACGCGCAGCATCACCGCGGATCCGGCCGCTGCACGGAGCTGGTACCAGAAGGCCGCCGCTCTCGGATCCGCGGAAGCACGGGCGCGCCTTACGCAACTTCAAGAATAAGACTTCAAGAATAAGACTTAAAGACAGCAGGGAACATCATGCGTAACGCTCTGAAAGTGGCGCTTGCCGCCATAATTGCGATGTGCGGCCTGTCGGCACGGGCCGAGCAGACCGAATACGACCCCAGCAAGGTCTCGGACAGCCTGAAGGCGATCTTCCAGTTCGGATCGGTCTCGACCAAGCAGGCGTTGAACGCCAACACGGTCACGCTGATCACGGGCACCATCGGCGGCACCTATGTGCAGTTCGGCGCCGACCTCGCCTCCGTGCTCGATGACGGCAACAAGCTGCGCGTGCTGCCGATCGTCGGCCGCGGCTCGGTGCAGAGCGTCGCCGACATCCTGTTCCTCCAGGGTGTCGATCTCGGCATCGTTCGCGCCGACACGCTCGACTATCTCGAGCGCAAGGGGTTTGCGAGCGACATCAAGAAGCAGTTCACCTATGTGACCAAGCTCTACAACGAGGAAATGCAGGTCATCGCGCCGAAGTCGGTTGCGACGCTAAAGGATCTCGAGGGCAAGAAGGTCAGCGTCGACTTGCCCAACGGCGGCACCTTCGTCACCGCGCTCACGGTGTTCGAGCGGCTCGGGATCAAGGCGGACTTCGTCTATATCGAGCAGCGCATCGCAATGGAGAAGCTGAAGGCCGGCGAGATCGACGCGGTGATCGTGGTCGGCGGCAAGCCGTACAAATCGGTCTCGACCTTCAACAATGACGGCCGCTTCCATCTTGCGGGCGTGGACTACGCCAAGCCGCTGCAGAGCGACTACCTGCCCGCAACGCTGACGGCAAAGGACTATCCGAACCTGATCAAGGATGGCGAGACGGTCGATACGATCGCGGTCCCGGCCGTGCTTGCGGCCTATAATTGGGGGCCGAAGACGGATCGTTACCGCAAGATCGCACTGTTCGTGGACGCGTTCTTCACGAAATTCCCGACGCTGCAGAACCCGCCCTTCCATCCCAAATGGAAGGAGGTCTCGCTCGCGGCCCCGTTGTCGGGCTGGAACAGGCTGCCGGTGGCGCAGCAATGGCTCGACAGCCACGGCGTCGAACCGGTCGCGCGCCAGCGCTTCGAGACGTTCCTGAAGCAGAACCCGACGGCGGCAAAGGTGTCCGACACCGACAAGGAAGCGCTGTTCAAGCAATTCCAGGCTTGGGAAGCGCAGAAC